>NZ_JBHVIV010000049.1:0-66722 GCF_042799475.1 Kitasatospora sp. NPDC057692
ACCCCCCATATAAACCCCCCCCTTCGCGGGGGCCGCTTTTTTTTTTTAAACGACACTGTACCCTTTGGGGGGGGGGGGCCCAGCCGCCCCCCGCGGCCCGGGCGGCCCCGGCTCAACGATCGCAACGCTCGTGCACGACCTCCCGAGAGGTATCGACATGATCACTCGCAGATCGCTCATCGGCGCCGCCGGTGCCCTGGCCCTCCCGCTGACCGCCGTCTCCACCGCCCCCGCCGTCGCCACGGCGGCCGAGGCCCGGCGACGACGCTGGTCCCGGCTCTCCGGCCACCTGCACGGCACCCTCGTCCTCCCCGGCGACCCGGCCTACGGCACCGCCAAGCAGATCGGCCAGGCCCGTTTCGACTCCGTCGAACCGGCCGCCGTCGCGTACTGCGCCGACGAGGCCGACGTCGCCCTCTGTCTCCGCTACGCCCAGGACCAGGACCTCCCGATCGCCGTCCGCGCCGGCGGCCACAGCGGCGGCGGCTACTCCACCGGCACCGGCCTGGTGGTCGACGTCTCCCGGCTCTCCTCCGCCGCGGTCACCCCCGGTGCCGCCACCTTCGGCGGCGGCACCCAGCTGGTCGACGTCACCAACGCCGTCGCCCCGCACGGGCTCGCCGTCTCGGGCGGCTTCTGCCCCACCGTCTCGCTGGGCGGCTTCCTCCAGGGCGGCGGCATCGGCCTGCTGACCCGCCACGCGGGCATCTCCAGCGACAGGGTGACGGCGGCCCGCGTGGTGCTCGCCAGCGGCAGGACCGTCACCGCCTCGCCCGACGAGCACGACGACCTGTACTGGGCGCTGCGCGGCGGCGGTGGCGGCAACTTCGGCGTCGTCACCTCCTACACGGTGACCCCCGTCCCGCTGGCCGCCCTCACCCTCGCCCGTCTGACCTGGTCCTACGACCACGCGGTGGACCTGCTGGACGCCTGGTCGCACTGGCTGCCGGACGCTCCGCGGACGCTGGGCGGCGGCGCCGTGGTCGGCCTGCGGGACGCCGCCCCGGGTGCGACCCCGTTCGTCTCGGTGCTGATCGGATCGGTCGGCACCGAGGCCGAACTCACTGCCGAGACCGCCCGGTTGACCGACCTGGTGGGCGCGCTGCCGGCCACCAGGAACAGCTTCACCGCCCCCTACCTCTCGGTCATGATGGGCCTCTACGGCTGCGGCTCCTACACCCGGGACCAGTGCCACCGGGCGGGCACCGGCCCGGCGGCCGCGCTGGCCCGGCCGACCGCCGCCGTGGACCGGGGCCGGCTGTTCGACGCCCCGCCGCCGCGGGCGCTCTGGGACGCCGCGCTGGGCCTGCTCGACAGGGACCGGCGGGCCGGGCAGCAGCGCATGGTGCAGCTGAGCGCGTTGGGCGGCGCCGCCAACGACCCGGCCCGCACGGCCACCGCGTACGTCCACCGCGACGCGCTGTTCAACGCGAGCTTCGGGGCGGTGATCGCCACCGGCCCGACGGACGAGGCCGCGCTGGCGGCCGCCCTCCGCTGGGCGGACGCCGGGTTCGCGCTGCTCGACCCGCACTCCGCCGGCGAGACCTACCAGAACTTCGTCGACCCCGGCCTGCCGGACTGGCGGCAGGCCTACTACGGCGAGAACTATCCGCGGCTGGTCGCGGTGAAGCGCCGCTACGACCCGTACCGACTGTTCTCCTTCCCGCAGGCCGTCGGCGCGACCCCGGCCTGACGGGGCGGTGCCACCTCGGCCGGGCCACCCGGGCCGATCCACCCGGGCCGATCCACCCGGGGCCGCCCCGGCGGGCGGCGGAATCCGGCCGGGGCCGCGCCGCCGAGCGGGCACAATGGCGTATGACGGTCGGCTCCCGCCCCGGGGGCCTTGGGCGTGTCGACTTGGAGGCCCGGGTGAGCGATCTTCCGCGCAAGGCAATGACCCGCACGGCAAGGCTCGCCGCCCTGCCGCTGGGGATAGCCGGCCGGGCCACCCTCGGCCTCGGGAAGCGGATCGGCGGACGGTCGGCCGAGGTGGTCACCGCCGAACTGCAACAGGCCACCGCCGACCAGCTGTTCAAGGTCCTGGGTGAGCTCAAGGGCGGGGCGATGAAGTTCGGGCAGGTGCTGTCCGTCTTCGAGGCCGCCCTGCCCGAGGAGGTGGCCGGCCCCTACCGGGCGGCGTTGACCAAGCTGCAGGACGCCGCGCCGCCGATGCCGGCCGCGAAGGTGCACGCCGCGTTGGCGCAGCGGCTGGGCGAGGACTGGCGGAGCCTGTTCCGGGAGTTCGACGACGCCCCGGCGGCGGCCGCCTCGATCGGCCAGGTGCACCGGGCGGTGTGGCACGACGGCCGCACGGTCGCGGTGAAGGTGCAGTACCCGGGGGCGGGCGACGCGCTGCTGGCGGACCTGTCGCAGTTGAGCCGGGTGGCCTGGCTGCTGGGTCCGCTGATTCCGGGCCTGGACATCAAGCCGCTGATCACGGAGCTGCGGGAGCGGGTCGCCGAGGAGCTGGACTACGAGCTGGAGGCGCAGGCGCAGCGCCGTCACGCGGAGGAGTTCGCGGGCGATCCGGAGATCGTGGTGCCGGGTGTGGTGGCGCAGGCGGACCAGGTGCTGGTGTCGGAGTGGATGGACGGCACGCCGCTGGCGGAGGTGATCGCCTCCGGTTCGCAGGAGGAGCGGGACGTCGCGGGCCGGCTGCTGGCGCGGTTCCTGTTCGCCGGTCCGTCGCGGACGGGGCTGTTGCACGCGGATCCGCATCCGGGCAACTTCCGGCTGCTGAAGGACGACGGCCCGGTGGAGGGCTGGCGGCTGGGGGTGCTGGACTTCGGGACGGTGGACCGGTTGCCGGGCGGTCTGCCGGCGCCGATCGGAGCGTCGTTGCGGATGGCGCTGGCCGGGGACGCGGCGGGTGTGCTGGCGATGCTGCGCGAGGAGGGCTTCGTGAAGCCCTCGATCGAGCTGGACGCGGACGCGGTGCTGGACTACCTGCTGCCGATCATCGAGCCTGCGGCGGTGGAGACGTTCCACTTCACCCGGGCGTGGATGCGGGCGCAGGCGGCGCGGATCGCCGATCCGCGGTCGCCCGCGTACAACCTGGGCAAGCAGTTGAACCTGCCGCCGTCGTACCTGTTGATCCACCGGGTGACGCTGAGCACGATCGGGGTGCTCTGTCAGCTGGGTGCGAAGGCGCCGTTCCGGGCGGAGATGCTGGAGTGGCTGCCGGAGTTCGCCGAGGCGGGTTCGCCGGGGAAGCGGCCGGCCGCCGAGGCGGCGCCGGCCACCGGGCAGGCGTCGAAGCCGGCCACGACGGCATCGACGAAGGCGACTGCGAAGAAGCCGGCCGCGAAGAAGGCCACGGCGAAGAGCCCGGCGGCCGGGAAGGCGGCCCCGGCCCGGCGTCGGAGCCCGTCGGCGGAGGGCTGATCCGCCGTCCGCCGCAACGGCCGCAGGCCGCCCCCCGGTGCTTCCGGGGGGCGGCCTGCGGCGCGACGGGGGTGCGTCGGGGCCGGGTGACGCCGGGGCCGGACGTGGCGGTGCGCCGGCGCCCGGGTCACCTCGGAGAGGTCACATCAGGGCGACGGCGAGGGCCTTGCGGGCCCGCAGCGAGGCGCGTTCGGCCTTGCGCTTGAGCCGGTGGGCCCGGGCGAGTCGGCCGACGAGCCGTTGGTGCTCGGCCTCCTGGAGGCGCTCTTGCATATGCGCCCTGGCCAGGGATTCGTGGAGCAGTTGCATTTCGAGGGTCCTGTTCTGGATCTGGAGTTCGGTGGTCTGCTCGGCGCGGACGGTCGGATCGATGGCGGCGGGGGTCATGTGGTGGTCCTGCTCGTGGTGCGTGGTCGGAAAGGGGTGGATGCGGGCGGCATCGGCCTTGGCTGCTGCGAGGCGTACGGAGCGGCGGAGGGCGTTGTCCGGCGGGGGCTGCTCTCCCCGGCGGACGGGTCCGGCTCCGGACGCGGGGTTCACGCCGCGACCTCGGTCTTGCGCGGGCGGCCGCGCGGCCGCTTGCGGGCCACGACGACACCCTGGACGAACAGCTCGCCACCCCAGACGCCCCAGGGCTCGCGGCGCTCGAGCGCGCCGGTCAGACAGGCGTCCTTGACCGGGCAGGTGCCGCAGAGGGACTTCGCGTACTCGACGTCGGCGGGCGTCTCGGCGAAGAAGACCTCCGGGTCGAAGGCACGGCACGGGATGGGGAGCCCGAGCTCCTCGGCCTGGTCGATCGAGGTGAACTGCATGGGGAGAACCTCCGGGGGGTCGGCCTGGTCGGCCTTGGTCTGGTCTGTCGGCGGTACGGACGGGGTGGGCGGCGTGATGACCGTGGACACTGTGGGCGTCTTCCTCGTCTTCTCAGTGGGTCCGGCTCAGCTGACTGGTGGGGCTGGGCCGGAGGCCCCGGGGGGCCTGGGTGGTCTTGCGTACCGGACAAAACAGAAGGGCCGCGGATCCCGGTGTGTGGGGTTCCGCGGCCCTGGAGGCGCCGACCTGAGGCAGGCTCAGGTTCGTTCTCTCCAGGGTTCGGGGCCGCGGAAGGCCCTCATCCGGATGGCCATGGCGTCGGCAAAGACGGCCGTGGCCTGCGTGATCTGCTGCTCGTTCTGCTTCTGGGTGTTTCCGGCACCGACGACCTGCGCATAGCCGCCATGCATGGCGAGGGCTACAGCCGTCTTCGGTGCCTGGGTCGGTCGCTCATCACGCAGGGAGCGGGAAGCGTCGGCCGACGCCCAGTCACGGGACAGACCAGTCTCGATACGGGTGCCGTCGAGGCTGCCGCCCTTGATGCCATTGCTGCCGGGGCCAGTGTGTCCGAGGCCACTGACAGCGGGGGCGGGGGAAGCGGGAACGACGGAGACACCGGTGGTGTCGAGACCCAGACCGGTTCCGCACAGCTCGGCGGCGAGCCGCAGGCTGGCGGCACGCAGGGAGGCAGCGTCGACGGTCTGGCCAGTCATTTTGGTGATCATGGTTTCCACTGCCTTCGCCTCCTCTCGGCGCCTAGCGGAGCCTGGTCTCCCGGGCTCCGAACTGTTCGGATGTCTGTCTCGGTGAAGCTGGTGAAGCTGATGGGTGCAGGGGATGCGGCGACAGGCGTCACCCTCGGCGATCGCGTCCCCTTGACCGCTCCGGCAGGCTATTGCGCTCCCGGCACGGCGCGCAAACTATTTTTCCGGCGAGTTTCCCGACGGTCTCCGCGGCGCCCCTCGGCGCCGGCTGTGATCGCCCCGGACCGGCTCAGGCCGGTTCGTCCGGCTGGTCGTCCGTGACGTCCACCGGATCCCTGACGGGCTCCTCCCCCGCACACAACGAGAGCACGGCGGCCCCGTATTTGTCCAGCTTCATGGCGCCGACCCCGGAGATGCCGGCGAGCTCCTGCCGGTTGGCGGGGACGTCCTCGGCGATGGCCATCAGGGTGGCGTCGGTGAAGACGACGTAGGCGGGGGCGCCCTGTTCCCGGGCCTGGGCGGCACGCCATTCGCGCAGCCGTTCGTAGAGCGCCTCGTCCATGGTGGAGGGGCAGCTCTCGCAGCGGCGGAGCTTGCGTTCGACGGCCTCGGTGAGGGCGCGCCCGCAGACCCGGCAGGTGACCGGGCCGCGGACCCGGCGCCCGGCGGAGCGCTCGCCGGCCTCCCCGCCGCGCCCGCCGCGCCCGGCGGGGCGGGTCCCGGAGGCGCTGGAGCCCGGGCGCAGCCCGTCCAGGAAGCGGCTGGGCTTGCGGGAGGCGCGGCCGCCCGGGGAGCGGGAGAGCGCCCAGGAGAGGGTGAGGTGCTTGCGGGCGCGGGTGACGCCGACGTAGAGGAGGCGGCGCTCCTCCTCGATCTGCTCGTCGGTCTTGGCGTAGATGATCGGCAGGGTGCCCTCGGTGAGGCCGACGAGGTACACGGCGTCCCACTCCAGGCCCTTGGCGGCGTGCAGGGAGGCGAGGGTGACGCCCTCGACGGCGGGGGCGTGCTGGGCGGCGGCGCGGGCGTCGAGCTCGGTGACGTAGGCGGCGAGGTCGGTGCCCTGGCCGGCGGCGGTGCGGCCGCGTTCGAACTCCTCGGCGAGCCGGACGAGGGCGGCGAGGGACTCCCAGCGGTCGCGGACGGCGCCGGAGCCGGCGGGGGGTTCGGCGGTGAAGCCGCGGGTGGCGAGGACGGCGCGGACCTGTCCGGCGAGGTCGGGTGCGCCGTCGGTGACGGGGTCGGAGGCGGCCCGGGCGGCGCCGCGCAGCAGGACGCCGGCGTCGCGGACCTCGGGGCGTTCGAAGAACCGCTCGGCGCCCTTGAGCTGGTAGGGGACGCCGAGGTCGGCGAGGGCCTGCTCGTAGACCTCGGACTGGCCGTTGGTGCGGAAGAGGACGGCGATCTCGCTGGCGCGCACGCCGGCGGCGAGGAGGTCCTTGATCCGGCGGGCGGTGTTCTCGGCCTCCGTGGGCTCGTCCTCGTACTCGGTGTAGACCGGGTCGGGGCCGGCCTCGCGCTGGGAGACGAGTTCGAGGCGGTGGCGGGCGGCCTCGCCGCGGGCCTGGGCGAGGAGCCCGTTGGCGAGGTGGACGACCTGGGGGGTGGAGCGGTAGTCGCGGACGAGCTTGACGACGGTGGCCTCGGGGTGGCGGGTGCGGAAGCCCAGCAGGTAGTCGGGGGTGGCGCCGGTGAAGGAGTAGATGGTCTGGCTGGCGTCGCCGACGACGCAGAGGCTGGCGCCGCCGCCCGGGCCGGTCCACTGGTCGAGGAGGCGCTGCTGGAGCGGGGAGACGTCCTGGTACTCGTCGACGGTGAAGTGCCGGTACTGGGCGCGGACCTGGTCGGCGATGTCGGGGCGGTCCTCCAGGATGGCGGCGGTGAGCAGCAGGACGTCCTCGAAGTCGATGTTCCCGCGGCGGCTCTTGGTCTCCTCGTAGACGCGGTAGACCTGGGCGGTCTCGGCCGGGTCGCGGGGGGCCTCGCGGCCGGACTTGGCGACGGCGGCGGGGTAGTCGTCGGGGCCGGTCTGGGTGACCTTGGCCCATTCGATCTCGGCGGTGAGGTCGCGCAGTTCGGTGCGCTGGACGCGCAGGCCGCAGCGGCCGGCGGCCTCGGCGACCAGCTGGACCTTGCGTTCGAGCAGCTGGGGGACGGGGCCGCCGACGGCGCGGGGCCAGAAGTACTGCAGCTGGCGCAGGGCGGCGGCGTGGAAGGTGCGGGCCTGGACGCCCTCGGCGCCGAGCTGGCGCAGGCGGCCGCGCATCTCGCCGGCGGCGCGGGCGGTGAAGGTGACGGCGAGGACCTGCTGGGGCTGGTAGACGCCGCTGCGCACGCCGTAGGCGATGCGGTGGGTGATGGCGCGGGTCTTGCCGGTGCCGGCGCCGGCGAGGACGCAGACGGCACCGTGCAGGGCGGTGGCGACGGCCCGCTGTTCGGGGTCGAGTCCGGCGAGGACGGCGTCGGGGCCGCCGCCGGCGGCGGGGTGGCCGGACCGGTGGGCGTCCTGGTGTCCGTCGAACGGGCTGCCGCTCAAGAGGTCTTCCTGCATGCGTTCCATCCTCTCAGCCCGGGCGGACATCCCGGGCGGGGTTGTCCACAGGTGCGGTGTGATCGCCGGATGATCGTGCAGCGGGCGGCGGACTGTGGCACTCGACGGCGCGTGCGGTGGTCCCCACGCCGGTGCTGGTGGGCGCGCGCCGGTGCGGCCGTCCGGCCCGGTGGCGTCCGGGTGCCTCCGGTCGCGGAATGACCGCCGGGCGGTGCGCGTTCTCCCCCCGGAGCCGTGCGACGTGCGCGGCGCCCCCCGTTCAGGCCCTCCCGATCCGAAGGAGTCCCCTCGATGTCCGGCAGCGTGACGATGTACAGCACGACCTGGTGCGGCTACTGCAACCGGCTCAAGAGCCAGCTGCAGCGCGAGGGCATCGGCTACACCGAGATCAACATCGAGGAGGACCCGGCGTCGGCGGCCTTCGTCGAGTCGGTGAACAACGGCAACCAGACCGTTCCGACCGTGCTGGTGAAGCCGGCCGGCGGCGGCGAGCAGGTCGTGATGACCAACCCGAGCCTGCTCCAGGTGAAGAAGGCCCTGGCGGCCTGACCCCGGGAACGCCCGGCCTGGCGAATGCCCGGCGCCCCCCGCGGCGCCGGGCCGGCGCGCCCGCCCACCGCGGCTACGGCGCGTCGGCCCGGGCCGGGTCGACGGGCGCGGCGGGCGCGGGCAGCGAGGCCCGGGCGCCGAGGTCCCCGACCCCGTAGACCAGCCGGCTGCGGTCGGCCGAGTAGCGGGTCTCGATGACCCGGACCGGCCCGCGCCGGTCGTAGGTGACCCGGGTCTGGACCATCAGCGGCACCCCGGGCCCGCCCTGGAACCACTGGGCCTCCTCGGGCCCCGGCATCCGGGCGACCAGGTGGTCGACGGCGCCGACCTCGGTGCGGCCGAGGGCGGCGAGCACCGCCTCGTCGCCGCCGTCGATCTGGTCGGGCTCCATCAGCGGGGTGCCGGCGGCGAGGCCGGCCCGGTAGTGGCTCTCCTCGATGGAGTACGGCTCGCGGTCGAGCATGCGCAGCTGGCGGCGGACGACGATGGCCTCGCCGGGGCGCAGTCCGAGCCGTTCGGCGATGTCGACGCGGGCCCGGACGATCATCATCTCGAAGTCGACGGTGAGTTCGCGCCCGGTCTCGGCGGCCTCGCCGCGGTAGACGGCGCTGGGGACGGCCAGGCAGTCGCGGGGGGCGGCGTCCTGCGGGTCGAGGCGGGGGGCGGGCCCGTAGGCGCGGTGGTCGAGCACGGGGTGCTCGCGCAGATAGGTGCCCTTGCCCTGGAGGCGGACCAGCCGGCCCTCGTTGACCAGGACGTCGACGGCGAGGCGGACGGTGTTGCGGGCGACGCCGTACTGGCGTTCCAGTTCGCTCTCGACCGGGAGGGCGGAGGCGGCGGTGAACTCGCCCTCGGCGATCCGGCGGCGCAGGTCGGCGGCCAGGCGCTGGTATTTGGGGGATTGGGCGGTGCCCCGGGGGATTGTCACCCGAGTGAATGTAGCGAGACGGGTGAGGGGCTTTCAGGCGTTTGCGGCAAAGTCGACCGGGATCGGTGACTCCGCCCGAGGGGCACCCGGGAACCGTACTGGACATGGCCGCTCCGGTTACGAACATCCTGGGGAGAAGGGTTCGAAAAGGAAATTGGGGGCGCGCGGATCAACTCCGCACGCCCCCAATCCGCAGACCGCCCCGGGCGGCGCCGGAATTACCAGCGGGCCGCCGCCGGCAGCGGTTCGCCGTACCAGACCTCGACCAGGTGCCGGGCGATCGAGATCCCGGACGGCGGCAGGATCTCCCCCGCCTCCATACCCGCCCGCAGCTCCTCCCGGGAGAACCAGCGCGCCTCCGCCAGCTCCTCGCCGTCCACGGCGATCGCGGTGCCCTCCGGGTGCGCCCGTCCCAGGAAGCCCAGCATCAGGCTGGACGGGAACGGCCACGGCTGGCTGGCCACGTAGGAGACCTCGGCGACCCGCACCCCGGCCTCCTCCCCGACCTCGCGGACCACCGCCTGCTCGATCGACTCCCCCGGCTCGACGAAGCCGGCCAGCGTCGACCAGCGGCCCTCCGGCCACAGCGCCTGGCGGCCGAGCAGGCAGCGGTCCTGCTCGTCGGTGATCAGCATGATCACCGCCGGGTCGGTGCGCGGGTAGTGCTCGGCCGCGCAGGAGGTGCAGCGCCGGACGTGCCCGGCGCCGGCCTTCTCGGTCGGGTGGCCGCAGCGCGAGCAGAAGCTGTGCAGCCGGTGCCAGTGCTCCAGCGCGACGGCGTGCACCAGCAGCCCGGCGTCCCGGTCGGAGAGCAGCGCGCCGACCTCGCGCAGCCCGGCCGGGCGGGCGTCGCCGTCCAGCCGGCCCGGCAGGCTCTCGCCGGCCAGCGCGAAGTAGGAGACGCCGTCCTCGTCGGTGCCGAGGAAGTACCGGTCGCCGGTCTGCGGCGCCTCGAAGGAGGGCAGCAGGACCAGCTCGGTCCCCTGCCCGGTGTCCACCACGAACGCCTCGCCGCCGGCGATCGGCAGCACCTTGGTGGACGGGTGGCTCCAGGCGGCCGCCAGCCAGGGCTCGTCGAACCGGTGATGGGCCGCCCGGTCCACCCCGGCCCGGGCCAGCGCCAGGTTCAGCGGGCGTTCGGTCTCAGGCACGGTGCTCAACTGTTCCATCCCCACGTGATGAGTCTTCCGGACGGTTCGGGTCCCACACTCGGTTCGGGTCCCACACTCGGGTCGGGTCCCACGGTCGGTTCGGCGCCGCGGCCGGTCCGGGGGCGCTCCCGCCACCGGTCCGCCCGCGCTCGCCCGCGGTTCACGCGCGCTCGCCGCCCGGCCGCCAGTTCTCGGCCAGGTCGGCCCACAGGTAGGCGGCGGTCTCGACGCCCTTGGCCAGCAGGTCCAGCTCGACCTTCTCGTCCACCGAGTGCCAGCCGTCCGACGGCACCGAGATGCCGAGGAACAGCACCGGCGCGCCGAGCACGTCCTGCAGGTCGGCGGCCGGACCGGAACCGCCCTCCCGGGTGAACAGGATCTTCTGCTCGAAGGCCCGGCCCATCGCCCGGACGGTGGACTGCAGCGCCGGGTGGTCGAGCGGGGTCAGGCACGGGCGGGTCGCGCCAGGGAAGACCAGCTCGTACCGGATGCCCTCGGGCACCCGGTCGGCCACCCAGCCGCGGACGGCCTCGCGGACCTTCTCCACCTCCTGCCCGGCGACCAGCCGGAAGGAGAGCTTCAGATGGGCCGAGGAGGGCACGATGGTCTTCCCGCCGGGACCGGTGTAGCCGCCCCAGATGCCGTTGACCTCGGCGGTCGGGCGGGCCCAGATCCGCTCCAGGGTGGAGTAGCCGGCCTCGCCGCGGGTGCCGTACGACTTGGCGGTCCGCAGCCAGGCCGCCTCGTCGAAGGGCAGCTCGGCGAAGAGCGCGCGCTCGCGGTCGGTCAGCTCGACCACGCCGTCGTAGAAGCCGGGGACGGCGACCCGGTGGTCGGCGTCGTGCAGGCCGGCGGCCAGCTCCGCGGCGACGGTGGCCGGGTTGGGCACCGCGCCGCCGAAGGAGCCGGAGTGGATGTCGGTGTCCGGCCCGTACAGGTCGATCTGGGCGTCGGCCAGGCCCCGCATGCCGGTGCAGACGGTCGGCGTGGTCTCGGACCACATGCCGGTGTCCGAGATGATCACGACGTCGGCGGCCAGCCGGGCGGCCTCGCGGCGGACCAGGTCGGCGAAGTGCGGCGAGCCGGACTCCTCCTCGCCCTCGACCAGCAGCTTGAGGTTGACGGCCGGCGCGGTGCGGCCGGTGGCGGCCAGGTGGGCGCGGACGCCGAGGGTGTGGAAGAACACCTGGCCCTTGTCGTCGGCGGCGCCCCGGGCGTACAGCCGGTTGCCGACCACGGTCGGCTCGAAGGGCTCGGTCGCCCAGCCGTCCTCCCGGGCGGCGGGCTGCACGTCGTGGTGGCCGTAGACGAGAACGGTCGGCGCGTCCGGGTCCCCGGAGGGCCACTCGGCGAAGACCGCCGGCAGGCCGTCCGTCTCCCAGACCTCGGCCACCGGGAAGCCGGTGTCGCGCAGCTTGACGGCCAGCCACTCGGCGGAGCGGCGGACGTCCCCGGCCCGGCCGGGGTCGGCGGACACCGAGGGGATGCGGAGCCAGTCCGCGAGGTCCGCGAGGAAGGCGGGCCGGTGCTGGTCGATGAAGGAGCGGACGACACTGTCCGGAGTTCTCGTCATACGGACGACTTTAGTTCGCCCGGGCGTCCCCCAACCGCCCCGGTCCCGAAGGGTGGGCCACCGGAGGCCTGTTACGTCCGTCACCCCCGGACGCGCGGGGGCGTCCGGGGGTGACGGGGCGGGACCGCGGCGGCGGCTCAGCCGGTGCGGCGCAGCAGCGAGATCCGCGAGCGGGTGAGCAGCGCGGCCAGCGCCACCGCGAGCAGCGGCAGCAGGACCACGGTGCCGCCGATGTTGGCCCACGGGAAGACCAGGGCCTCCTTGGCGATCTTCTCCTGCAGGCTCATCCCGGGGTACGCCGCCGACGCCGCCTCGACCTTGCGCAGGGCCACGGCGGGCACGAATCCGGCGACGGCGCCGAGCAGGGCGCCCATCGCGGCGATCACGCCGCACTGGAAGCCGGAGAGGGTGCGCCGGACCCCCGGGGCGGCACCGACCGCCGCGAGGGTGGTCAGGTCCCGCTGGGAGTCGGCGGCGGCGAGGCCGGTGGCGATGCCGGCCGCGCCGAGCGCGACCAGGCCGGCGAAGACGGTGAGGCCGAGGGTGACCAGTTCGTTCTCGGACTGGTAGCCGCGTTCGACCTCGAAGGCGACGCCGTCGGACAGCTTTGCGAGGCCGGCGCGGGCCTTCTGCTCGGCGCCCTCGCCGGGCGCGGACTCGGGCCGCCAGACCGATCCGGCGTCGCTGGTGACGAAGCCGAGGCGGTGTGCGGCCTCGGGGCTGAGGAGGGCGTCGCCTCCGGGGTTCACCGGTGGGGCGAGGAGGAACGCCTCGACGGTGACGTGCCGGACGCGCGCCTCCTGGTCGGCGGCGTTGACCACCTCGTCGGGGGCGGGCAGCATCTCGATGTCGATCGTGATCTTCCCGTCCTTGACGAGGCGCTCGTCGAAGACGACGGCCTTGCCCGCCGCGAGCGCCTGCGCGGCGGCCGCGTCGTCGCTCCCGTAGAGGTTGTGCAGCAGCCTGGCGTCGCCGGCCTGGACGTTGCCGAAGCGGCTGCCGCGGACGATCTGCGTCTGCTGGCAGCGCGGGTCCTCGGCGGCGATCCGCTCGCGCTCGGGCTGGGTCAGCCGTGCGGCTCCCTTGCCGTAGGCCGGGCAGCGGCGCTCCTCGGGCACGGCGACGCTGACGTAGCCGCAGCCGTCGGCCCGGGGGGTCGCGCAGTCGCCCGGGAAACCGACCCGCCGGACGTCGGCGCGCTCGCCGAGCGCGGGGATGCTGTCCTGCACGGCGCCGCGCATCCGGGGCAGCATCGAGCCGTCCGAGGCGGCGCCCCAGCCGTTGGCCACGATGACCGCGTTGGCGGGGCCTACGGCGGTGTACTGCAGGCGCAGCTCCTCGTCGGCGCTGGCGCCGTAGACGCCGACGGCGACGGAGCCGGCCACGGCGGCCATCACGGCGGCGACGGCGGGCGCGGTGCGGCCGCGGTGGCGCACGGAGTCGCGCAGGGCGAGGCGGGGGCCGAGCGGCAGCCAGCGGCCGAGCCGGCCGAAGAGTCCGACCAGGTAGGGGGTGAGGGCGACCATGCCGAGTTCGGCGACCGCCGATCCGCCCAGGACGGCGACGGCGCGGCCGCCGAAGCGGCCGGTGGACCCGAGCAGGGCGAGGGCGGTGCCGGCACCGAGCATGAGGAGGCCGAACAGGGCGAGCCTGCGGTTGGCCGGCTTGAGGGTGTCGCGGCCGGTGAGCGCGGCGACGACGTCCTGCCGGGAGGCCTGGACGGCCGGGACGACGGCCGCGAGCAGGCCGGTGACCAGGCCGATGAGCATGATGGCGATCAGGTCCAGCGGCTGGAGGTCGAAGTGGCCGAACCGCTCGCCGCCGGCCTCCTCGGCCCTGGTGCGCAACGCGGCGACGATGCCGATGCCCCCGACGAGGCCGGCCGCGGCGCCGGTGAGGCCGAGGACGACGCCGCCGCCGAGGACGACGGCGCGCACCTGGGCGCGGTCACCGCCGCCGGCGGCGAGCAGACCGAGCTGTCGGCGGGAGCGACGGGCGCCGACGGCGAAGGCGGGACCGGCGAGCAGCACGATCTCCAGCAGCGCCATGCCCATCACGGTGGCGCCGACGACGACGGCCCTGCGGTCGAGGAAGGCCGTCCGGGTGCCGCCGCCCTCGCTGTCCTGCTTGACGTAGAGCGGGACCTCGGAGCGGGCGGGCGGGTCGAGGAACACGGCCCGGGAGGCGGCGGTGAACCCGTACTTGTTGAGTTCGAGGACCTTGGACCAGGGCAGGGGCCCGCCGTCGGGGAGCTTGACCTCCCAGCGGTAGCCCTCGCCGTCGGCGTAGTGGCCCCGCCACTCCTCGCTGCCGGGGAGCTTCCTGAGCGGGTCGATCAGGGTGCCCGGCCGGCCGATGACGGCGACGGAGCGCAGGTTGCCCGGGTACTCGGCGACGCCGGTGATGGTGAAGGGGGTGGCTTCGAGGCCGCGCGGGGCGGTCCGGTCGCCGATCCGCAGGCCGGAGGTGTCGAGGAACTCCTGGGTGACGGCGACCTCGTGGCCGGCGCCCGGGGTGCGGCCCTTGACGATGTTCACGCGTCCGCGCCAGACCGGGTCGGTGAGGTCGATCTCGGTGATCTTGGCGTTGGCGAGGCCTTCCGCGGTGGTGACGGGCACGTAGGGGCCCTCGCGCGACGGGACGAGGACGGCGCCGGGCAGCAGCTGCCCGGCGAGCGACGCGGGGTCGGTGTCGAGGCTGCGCTGCTGCTCCGGGGTGCGGACGACCTCGGCACCGGCCGGCTTGTCGTCGTCGGGGCTCTCGATGCGGAAGTCGGCCTCCGGGTCCGGGGCCTGGAGGACGGTGGCGCCGCGCTGGAGCACCCGGAGCTCCGCGGCGGACTGGCCCATGACACGCACGGCCTTCTCGCCGGGGTCGAGTTCGGCGCTGCGGAAGACCACGTCGGCGCCGGCGACGCCGAGGACGGGCAGCGCGACCATCGCGATCACCAGGGCGCTGCGGCCCTTGGCGCGCAGGGCGTCGCGGCGGGCGATGCGCAGGGCGACCCGCCAGGAACCGAGGTTCACTCCCCCACCGGGCCCTTCGCGTTGGCGGCGGCGGCGACGAGCAGGCTGCCGGCGTCCTGGCTGGCGCTCTCGTCGACCATCCGGCCGTCGCGCAGGAAGACGACGCGGTCGGCCCAGGCGGCGTGCCGGGCCTCGTGGGTGACCATCATGGCGGCGGCGCCGGCGTCGCAGCGGGCGCGCAGCACGGCGAGGACGGCCTCGCCGGTGGTGGAGTCGAGCGCACCGGTGGGCTCGTCGGCGAGGACGAGGCGGCGGTCGCCGATGAGGGCGCGGGCGATGGCGACGCGCTGCTGCTGGCCGCCGGACATGTCGTCGGGGAAGCGGTCGGCGAGCTCGGGGATGCCGAGCTCCTCCAGGGCGACGAGGGCCTCGCGGCGGGCGGCGCGGGTGGACAGGCCGTCGAGTTCGCGCGGCAGCGAGATGTTCTCGGCGGCGGTGAGGGCCGGTATCAGGTTGTAGTCCTGGAAGACGTACCCGACGGAGCGGCGGCGGACCTCGGCGAGCCGCTTGCGGCCGAGTCCGCCGAGGGCGACGCCCTCCACCAGGACCTGGCCGGTGCTGGGCGTGTCGAGGCCGCCGGCGAGGGTCAGCAGGGTGGATTTGCCGGAGCCCGAGGGGCCCATGACGGCGACGAACTCGCCGGGGTGGACCTTGAGGTCGACGCCGCGCAGCGCCTGGACCTCGGCGGCGCCCTGTCCGTGGACGCGTGTGACGTTGTCCAGGTGCAGAACGGCGTCGGCGCCGTTCGTGCTCGGACCGGTGTGGGACACGATTCCCCCTGCTGTGGTGGGGCCCGCCGCGCGGAGGCGCGGGAGGGGCCGGTGGTTCGCGTGGTTCGTTCGGTTCTTGCGGCCGCGCGGTGCGCGTGCTCTGCCTGGTGCGTGTGCCGTGCGTGGCGCGTGTGCCGTGTGCCGTGCGTGTGCCGTGTGCCGTACGTGGTGTCGGCCGGGGGCGGCCCGGCCCCGGGCGGTTCAGGCCTTGGTGCGCCGGCGCCCGAACCGGGTGGGCGCGGGCGGGCCGTCCTCGGAGCGGGCCTCGGCGGCCCGGGCCTCGGCGGAACGGGCCTGTTCGACCTCGGCGTGCTGGGCGAGCCGGGTCTCGCAGTGGTCGAGCCAACGGATCTCGGCCTCGGTCTGGAAGATCAGCTGTTCGAGGACGAGCAGCCAGGCCAGATCGGAGCCGGGCTCCGCGGCGCCGCCGGGGCGGGCCTCGCCGGCCAGCGCGCGGCCCTTCAGCCGGGTGTAGTCCTGGAGGGCCTTGATGCTGTGCCGGCGCTGGCCCTGGACGACCGCGGGCACGTCGACGCCGGGGACGGTGACGGCCATCGCGAGCTTGATGGCGAGTTCGTCCCGGGGCGGGTTGGTGCGCGGCACCGGGGTGTCGAACCAGGCGCGCAGCTCGGCCCGGCCTGCGTCGGTGGCGGCGTAGAACTGGTGCCCCTCCTCGTCCTCCCCGGCGGGGACGACCAGTCCGTCGCGCTCCAGACGGGCGAGGGTGGTGTAGACCTGGCCGACGTTGAGCGGCCAGGTGGCGCCGGTGCGCGCCTCGAACTCGGTTCTCAGTTGGTAGCCGTAACGCGGCCCCTGGTCGAGCAGGGCGAGCAGGCCGTGGCGGATGGACATACCGAGTATGTATACCCGGTATGCTCGACGGGTCAAGCCGGAGCGGAACCGGCCGGAGGTCCGGCGGGCGGTCCGGCCGGGGGTCCGGCCGTCACCGGCGGCGGGTAACGTCGGGGGGCGTGAGCCAGTTGCGTATCGCCACCTTCAATCTGTTGCACGGTCAGCCGCTGGCGCCCGACGGCGCCCCGCGTCCCTTCCCGGCCGACCCCGGCGGGCCGCTCGCCCGGGCGGTGGCCGCGCTGGACGCCGACGTGCTCGCGCTCCAGGAGGTGGACCGCGGCCAGGCCCGCTCCGGCGGCACCGACCAGGCCGCCGTCGCCGCCAAGGCGATGGGCGCCGCGGACTGGCGGTTCGCCGCCGCCCTGCACGGCCGGCCCGCGCCGGTGGCCGGCTGGCTGCCGGAGGCCTCGGCGCCCGCCGGGATCCGGGTGTACGGGCCGGGCGAGGTCGGCGACGACGCCCCGCCCGCGTACGGCACGGCGCTGCTGACGCGGCTGCCGGTGCGGCACTGGCGGGCCCGCCGGTTCGCCCCGGCGCCGTTCGGGCTGCCGCTGCGGGTGGCCGGACGGCGCGGGCTGACGCCGGTGCCGGACGAGCCCAGGGCGGCGCTGGCGGCCGTCCTGGAGGGTGAGCACGGCCCGTTCACGGTGGTGGCCGCGCACCTGTCGTTCGTACCGGGCTGGAACATGGCGCAGCTGGCGGCGATCCGCCGGTGGATCGCCGACCTGCCGCAGCCGTACCTGGTGCTGGGGGACTTCAACCTGGTGGGCGCGGTGCCGCGCACGGTGCTGGGCGGGGCGAGCGCGCTGGAGCGGTCCGCGCCGCGGGCGCGGGTGCGGGAGCTGCGGGCGGCCCGCCGGGCCCGGCCGGCACTGGTGGAGCCGCGCCGGCGGCGGGTCCGGGAGCCGCGGGCGCGGCTGCAGGGCTGGTCGGACCTGGTCCGCACGCCGACCTACCCGTCGCACCGCCCGGCCGTGCAGTTCGACCACGTGCTGGCGGTGGGGGTGCCGCGCTCCGCGGTGGGGCCGGCGTCCGCCCCGCGCACGGAGGTGTCGGACCACCGGCCGCTGGTGGTCCGGGTGTCGCTGTAGGAGTTGGAGGAGTCGCAGGAACCGCAGCGGTTGCCGGAGCCGCCCGGCTGCCGGAGCGCCCGGTCACTGCCGGGACAGGTGCCCGTTCTGCTGCGGGACGTGCGGGACGGTCGAGGCGGACGGAGTGACCGGGCGGGCGGGATCGGCGGGGGCGGACGCGGCGGCGGCCTGCGGCCGGTCGGCGGCCGGGGGCGGCTCGTACTGGAGGAGGAGCATGGCGGCGTCGTCGCCGAGCTGGCGCCCGACGTGGCGCACCACGTCCTCGTGCAGGCGGCGCAGCACGTCGACGGGGCCGCCGCCGTGGGCGCAGCGCGGGAGGCGTTCGGCGAGCGGGTAGAAGGCGCCGGACCGGTCGCGGGCCTCGATGACGCCGTCGGTGAAGAGCAGGACGCGGTCGCCGTGGTGCAGCGGGACCCGGTGGACCGGGGGTCGGACGTCGGCGGGGTCGAGGACGCCGAGCGGAGGCACCGTCTCGGCGAGTTCGAGCGGACGGGCGGCCTCGGTGCCCCGCAGCAGCAGCGGGGCGGGGTGGCCGCAGTTGACGATCTCGGCGGTGCCGTCGTGGCCCACGCCGATGAGGACGAGGGTGACGAACTCCTCCTCGACGCCGGGGTGGTCGTTCTCGTGCAGGGCGCGGTCGAGGCTGTCGGCGAGCCAGCCGGCGACCTTGTCGAGGGCGGCCTCCTGGTGGGCGGCCTCGCGGAAGGCGCCGAGCACGGCGGCGGCGGTCTCGACGGCCCCCAGGCCCTTGCCGCGCACGTCGCCGACGACGGCGCGCACGCCGTGCCGGGTGTTGACGACCTCGTAGAGGTCGCCGCCGATCCGGGCGTGGGCGGCGGCGGCCGCGTAGTGGACGGCGGCGCGGACGGTGCCGACCCGGTCGGGGACGGGGCGCAGCAGGACGCGCCGGGCGATCGAGGCGACGAGTTGGGCGTCGGCGAGCAGCCGCTCCTGGCGCAGCCTCAGGGTGGCGCTGACCCAGCCGATCGCGGCGACGAGGACGATGGCGAAGACGGTGGCGCTGTGCACGGACTCGCCGAGCACGTCGTTGCGGAAGGCCATCAGGAAGGCGGCCGCCTCGGTGCAGGCGCCGATGGCGAGTGGGTACCAGGTGCGGCGGCTGACCACGGCGGCCAGCGCGGGGACTGCGGTGAGTGCCGGTTCGACGGTCACCGCGGCGTCGGTGAAGTAGTCGAGGACGACGACCAGCGCCATGCCGATGAACGGCAGCGACAGTGCCGTCCTCGGCCAGGTGCCGGTCGCGCCCGGTGCGGCCCCCGGGGTCGGCCCGGCGAACCGTTCTCTGATCCATCCGGTCGCGCTCAACTTCGGTTCTCCAGCAGAAGACGCCGATGCCCGTGGGCACCTGCGGTGATGACTGAGGGTTAGGGAATGCGGGCCTCGCTGGCGGCCGGAGCACGGGGGTTGACCGGTTACCGACCCCACAATATGCGCGAAACGTGCACTACGCACAGGTTTCGCCCGATGCCGTGATGACTTGAATGCTCTCCGTGACTCATTCTTCACTGTTCCCGATCAGGAGCCGTTCCAACTCTTTTCGGCCGGGAAGTCCTGCGGGTTGTTCGATCCGGCCGCTGCGGACGTACAGGAACGAGGCCGTGACCTGCTCCGGCGGAACGCCCGCCTGTTCGGCCCAGGCCAGCCGGTAGACGGCGAGTTGGAGCGGATCGGCGGTCTCCTCGCGGTGCGTCTTCCAGTCCACCACTTCGTAGCGTGACGCGCCGCCCATTTCTGACCCGCCGTCACCCTCACGATAGACCGCGTCGATCCGGCCGCGCACCACCCGTCCCGCCAGCACCAGCTGGAACGGCGCCTCGACCCGCAGCGGCTCGCGGTGCGCGTACGGGGTGTGCAGGAAGGCCTCCTTGAGGCGTTCGAGGTCCTGCTCGTCCTCGATGCCGTCGTCGTCGGCGCCGGGCAGCGCGCCGGGGCCGATCAGCATCAGCGGTTCGATCCTGGACTGCACCCAGGCGTGGAAGCGGGTGCCGCGCCGGGCGGCGGGCTGCGGCGGGCGGGGCATCGGGCGGGCCAGGTCGTGCGCGAAGCCGTCCGGGTCGGCGGCCAGCCGCAGCAGCTGGGTGGCGGAGAGCGAGGGCGGCAGCGGCACCTGCCGCACCCGGGTGCGGGAACGCTCCAACTCGCCGACCAGCGCGGTCAGGTCGCGGTCCCAGGACTCCACCAGCCGGCGGTCCTCGGGGGCCATCGGCTCGGGCTCGGGGGCGGGCGCCCCGGCCAGCCGGCGGTGCACGACCTCGGCGACCCGGCGGCGGGCCCGCTGGGCGTCCGGGTCCAACGGCAGCGGCCAGGGGCGTTCGACGGGCGCGGCGAGCGCCGGGTTCTCCTCCCCCTCGGCGGGCGGCTCGGCCCAGGCGGCGAGCTCGCCGTTGCCGGGCCGCCCGGCGTGCTCGCGCAGCTGCTCCAGGAAGGCGGACGGGCCGCGCGGGGACTTCTGGCTGGGCCCCCACCAGTGGCCGGAGGCGAGCAGCAGGGCGCGCGGGCGGGTGAAGGCGACGTAACCCAGGCGCAGCTCCTCGGTGGCGGAGTGCTCGGCGAGGGCCGCCTTGAACTCCTTCACGGCCTTGGCGTTCCAGCCGCCGCGCACATCGGGCAGGGTGGCGGCGTCGCCGCGCAGGGCGTGCGGCAGGACGCGCTTGGCGCTGGTCCACCGCTCGCGCGGAGACGAGGACGGGAAGGCGCCCTTGACCAGGCCGGGGACGGCGACGACGTCCCACTCCAGGCCCTTGGACTTGTGGGCGGTGAGGACCTTGACGGTGTCCTCGCCGCCGGGCAGGCCGGCGTCCAGGCCGCGGTCGTGCTCCTGGGCGGCGCGCAGGAAGCCGAGGAAGGCGGCGAGGCCGGGGTCGCCGTCGAGGTCGGCGAAGGAGGCCGCGACGTCGAGGAAGGCGTGCAGGGTCTCCCGGCGGCGGGCGGCCAGCGCCTGCGGGGAGGCGGCGAGCTCCACCTCCAGACCGGTGACGGCGAGGACCCGGTGCAGCACGTCCATCAGCGGATCGGCGAGCGAGCGGCGCAGCTCGCGCAGCTCGCGGGCGAGCCGGGCGAAGCGGACCCGGGCCTCGGCGGAGAAGGGCAGCTCGTCGGCCTCCTGCGCGTCCAGGAAGGTCTCCAGGGCGTCGGCGAGCGAGACGACCTCGGTGGGGTCGGTCTCGGCGACGGCGGCGGCCAGCGCCTCGACGCCCTCGGGGCGCTCGGTGCGGACGAGTTCGGCGGCGCGCCGGCCGAGCAGTGCGAGGTCGCGCGGGCCGATCCGCCAGCGCGGGCCGATCAGCAGCCGGACCAGGGCGGCGTTGGCGGTCGGGTCCTGGAGCACCTCGCAGACCGCGACCAGGTCGGCGACCTCGGGCAGGTGGAGCAGCCCGCCGAGGCCGACCACCTCGACCGGCACGTCCCGGGCGACCAGCGCGGCGTGCACGTCGGGGAAGGCCGCGCCGCCCCGGCACAGCACGGCGATCCGGCCGGGGGCGGTGCCGGTGCGCACCAGGTGGGCGATCTCGTCGGCGAGCCAGTCGACCTCCTCGGCGTGGGTGGGCAGCAGCGCGGCCCGCACCAGGCCGTCGGACTCGGCGCCGGGGGCGGGGCGCAGCGCCTCGACGCCCTCGTGCATGGCGCGCAGCGGCGCCGCGAGGTCGTTGGCGAAGGCGAGCAGCCGCCCGCCGCTGCGGCGGTTCTCGCTGAGCGCGTACCGGTCGGCGGGGGCGCCGTCGGCGTTCGGGAAGTGGCGGGGGAACTCGTCGAGGTTGGCGACGGAGGCGCCGCGCCAGCCGTAGATGGCCTGGCAGGGGTCGCCGACGGCGGTGACCGGGTGGCCGGGGGCGGTGCCGTCCTGGCCGGCGCCGAAGAGGCCGGCGAGCATCAGGCGCTGGGCGACGGAGGTGTCCTGGTACTCGTCGAGCAGCACGACCCGGTACTGCTCGCGCAGCAGGGCGCCGACCTCGGGGCGCTGCTGGGCGAGGCGGGCGGCGGCGGCGATCTGGTCGCCGAAGTCCATCAGGCCGGCGGTGGTCTTGCGGCGCCGGTAGTCCTCGACGAGCCGCAGCAGTTCCAGGCGGGCGCGGGCGGTGGCGGGCACGGCCCGCAGGTCCTCGTTGCTGAGCCGCACGCCGGCGAGGGTGTCGAGCAGGCCCTCGTCGAAGGCGCGCAGTCCGGCGGGTTCGACGAGGTGCTCGGCGAGTTCGCCGTCGAGGGCGGTGAGGTCGGCGACCAGGTTGGCGAAGGTGCCGGTGAGGGCGGGGAACGGGCCGCGGGCGGTGCGCAGCACCTTGGCGGCGAGCTGGAAGCGGGTGGCGTCGGCGAGCAGCCGGGTGTCGGGCTCGATGCCGATGCGCAGGCCGTGCTCCTTGAGCAGGCGGCCGGCGAAGGCGTGGTAGGTGGAGATCTCGGGCTCGCCGAGGGCCTCGCCGTCCTCGGGGTCGGCCACCCCGGCGCGGTGCAGCGCGGCCCGGACGCGTTCGGCGAGTTCGCCGGCGGCCTTGTTGGTGAAGGTGAGGCCGAGGACCTGTTCGGGGCGGACGGCGCCGGAGCCGACCAGCCAGACGACCCGGGCGGCCATCACGGTGGTCTTGCCGGAGCCGGCGCCGGCGACGATGACGGCCGGCCGCAGCGGGGCGCCGATGGCGGCCATCTGCTCCCGGTTGAAGGGGATGCCCAGCAGCTCCTTGAGCTGGTCGGGATGGCTGAGCACGGCGGTCACCACGCAACGGTAGCCGGGGGCGCCGACAGCCGGGCGCCGCTGTGGCGACGGCCACGTGCCGCGTCCGCCACACCGGCCGGCCGCGCGCCGGCCGCACCGCCGTCCGCACCGCCGCACCGCCGGCCGCGGCGGACGGCTACTCGACGAGCTGGGCGCCGTCGCGCTGGGCGGAGCAGCTGCGGCGGAAGGCGCAGCGGTCGCAGCCTCCGCCGGTCTGCGGGACGAACCGCTCGGCGAGGACCCGCCCCGCGGCGTCGGCGAGCAGGTTCTCGATCCACGGCTCGCCCTCGGGCGGGTCCTGGCGCTGCACCTTGGGCGCGTCGGCGACGGCCTTGTCGGGCTTGCGCAGCTGGACGAGCTCGGCGCCGCCGGACTCGGGGGCGGCGGCGTCGAAGCCGGGCAGCCCGTTGAGGGCGCCGGAGCGGACGGCGAGCTGGTAGACGGCGAGCTGCTTGTGCTCGGGCAGGGACCGGTCGGTGGGCGTCTGCTTGCCGGTCTTGAAGTCGACGACGTAGGCGCGGCCGGCCTCGTCCTTCTCCACCCGGTCCATCGAGCCGCGGATGCGCACCTGGACGCCGCCGGCGTCGAGGGTGACGTCGAAGCCGTGCTCGGTGGCGACCAGGTCGCGGCCGCGGGCCATCACGTGCCAGGTGAGGAAGCGTTCCAGGGCGGCGCGGGCCTCGGTCTTCTCCTGCTGGGACTTCCACGGCGCGTCGAAGGCCAGCGCGTCCCAGACGGTGTCCAGGCGCTCCATCAGGACGGCGAGGTCGGCGGGGGTGCGCCCGGAGCCGACCTCGTCGGCGAGGGCGTGCACGACGTTGCCGAAGCCCTGCGCGGCGGAGGAGGTGCCGCGGGCCTTGACCTCCTTGTCGAGGAACCACTGCAGCGAGCAGTCCTCCAGCTGTTCCAGGCCGCTGCCGGACAGCCGCACCGGCAGGTCGGCGGAGCGCAGCGGGTCGGGGGCGGCGGTGGGGTCGTCCAGGCCCCACCAGGTCTCGGGGCGGGCGGCGGGCACCAGCGGGCGGTCCTCGTCGTCGGTGGCGAGGGCGAGGGTGGCGAGCCGTTCGGCGGCGGCCCGGCGCAGCTCGGGCGAGCGGTCGGGGTCGACGGTGACCGCGCGCAGCTCGGCGACCAGCGCGGGCACCGCGAGCGGGCGGCGCGGGCGGTGGGTGACGTCCTCGACGGTGACCGGCGGGGTGCGGCGCAGGACGCGGCCGGTCCTGGGGTCGACGTCCTCGCGGTAGAGCTCGCGCAGGAAGCGGGACGGCTGGTCTCCGTCGTCGGCGGGGGCCTTGACGGCGGTGACGACGAGCCGGTCCTTGGCGCGGGTGGCGGCGACGTAGAAGAGGCGGCGCTCCTCGGCGAGCAGGGCGGCGGGGGTGAGCGGCTCGGCGAGGCCGTCGCGGCCGATCCGGTCGGCCTCCAGCAGGGAGCCGCGGCGGCGCAGGTCGGGCCAGAGGCCGTCCTGGACGCCGGCGACGACGACCAGCCGCCACTCCAGGCCCTTGGCGCGGTGGGCGGTCATCAGCCGGACGGCCTCGGGGCGCACGGTGCGCACGGTGAGGGTGTCGGCGGCGATGTCCTGGGCCTCCAGCTCGGCGAGCAGGTCGAGGGCGCCGCGGTGGCCGGTGACCTGCTCCTCGGCGCGGGCGGCGGTCTCGAACAGGGCGCAGACCGCGTCGAGGTCGCGGTCGGCGTTGCGGCCGGCGGCGCCGCCGCGCAGGGCGGCCCGCTCCAGGCGTTCGCGCCAGCGGCGGGAGCCGTCCCACAGCTGCCAGAGGGCGTCCTCGGCGGTGCAGCCGCCGGCCAGGGCCTCGCGGACCTTGCGCAGCAGGGTGCCGAGGTCGTGGGCGCGGCGGGCGTACGGGGCGTCGACGACGGCGAGGCGCTCGGGTTCGGCGAGGGCCTCGCGCAGGAGTTCGCCGGCCGGGCGGGGCACGGCGGCCGGGGCGCCGGCACCGTTCGCGGCCCCGGCGCGCAGGGCCGCGCGCTCCTCCTCGCGCAGGGTGCGGCCGAGGCGGCGCAGGTCGGCGCCGTCGAGGCCGCCGAGCGGGCCGGTGAGCAGGGCGTGGGCGAGGTCGGTGGTGAGCGGGTCGGGCGCACCCGGGCCCGCGGCGTCCGCACCGTCGCGGTCGTCCGCACCGTCGCGGTCGTCCGCACCGTCACGGTCGTCCAGCCGGTCGCGGACGGCCTGCTCGGCGCAGACCCGCAGGGCGAGCAGCAGCTGGGCGACGGCCGGCTCCTCGCGCAGCGGCAGGTCGTCGCCGTCGATCTCCAGCGGGACGCCGGCCGCGCCGAGCGCCCGCCGCACGCCCGGGATGGACCGGGCGCCGGCCCGGACCAGGACGGCCATCTCGCCCCACGGCACGCCGTCCTCCAGGTGGGCGCGGCGCAGCAGGTCGGCGATCGAGTCCAGCTCGGTGCCGGGCGTCGGGTAGGTGTAGACCTCGACCCGGCCGCCCTCCCGGGCCGGCAGCGGGGCGCGGTGCTGGGCGAGCTTGTCGGCGGGCAGCCGGCTCATCGGCATCCGGCGGGTGAGTTCGCGGGCGGCGGCGAGCAGCACGGCGCCGGAGCGGCGGGAGACCCGCAGCACCTTGACGTCGGCGGGGCGGCCGTCGGTGTGCCGGAAGGTCTGCGGGAACTCCAGGATGCCGTTGATGTCGGCGCCGCGGAACGCGTAGATGGACTGGTCGGGGTCGCCGACGGCGACCAGCTCGCGCCCGCCGCCGGCGATCCGGTGCAGCAGCCGCACCTGGGCGGGGTCGGTGTCCTGGTACTCGTCGACGAAGACGGCGTCGTAGCGCTCGCGCAGGCCCCGCTCGACCTCGGGGCGGTCGGCGAGCAGCACCGCGCGGTGCACCAGCTCCGCGTAGTCGAGGACGCCGCGCAGGTCCAGGACGTCCAGGTAGTCGGCGAGGAAGTGGGCGGCGGCGGCCCAGTCGGGCCGCTGGACGCCCTCGGCGAACCGGGCCAGCTCGGCCTCGCCGAGGCCGAGCTCGCGGCTGCGGGCGAGCACGGCGCGGACCTCGTCGGCGAAGCCGCGGGTGGTCAGGCAGGCCCGCAGGTCCAGCGGCCAGGCGATCCTGGAGCGGCCGCGCCGGGCGTCCTCGGCGCCGCCGGCGAGCAGTTCGCGGACCATGACGTCCTGCTCGGGGCCGGAGAGCAGGCGCAGCGGCTCGGCGTAGTCGGCCGGGTCCTGGTGGGCGCGGAGCAGGGCGTAGCAGAAGGAGTGGAAGGTGGTGGCCTGCGGGGCGGCGGCGCGGGAGCCGGTGCCGGTCGCGGAGAGCCGGCCGGCCATCCGGTCGCGCAGTTCCATCGCGGCCTTGCGGCTGAAGGTGAGGACGAGGATCCGCTCGGGGTCGGCGCCGTCCTCGATCCGCCGGGCGACCGCCTCGACGAGGGTGGTGGTCTTGCCGGTCCCCGGTCCGGCGAGCACCAGCAGCGGGCCGCCCGCGTGCTCGACCACGGCGCGCTGGTACGCGTCGAGCTCGGGCGGGGCGGGCGGTACGAGGGGGCTGCGCACCAGACGGTAGGGGGAGGTCACGGACGTCCTGGGGGTCGTACTCGGGCAACTGCGGGCGGGCCCGCCGAGGGGCCCGCCGTATCGAGCCTACGATCCTGCCCCGTCATTCCCGTCCGCGCACGGGATTGCGCAGATCCCGGCCCGGCTCACTCCCCGGCGGGCCGGCCGTCCCAGCGGGCGCGCCGCAGGTCGACCCGGGGCGGGTCGGCGAGCTCGCGCAGCGGGGTGCCCTCCTCGCCGTAGTGGGCGAGGGCGCGGTGCTCGTGGCCGGGCAGCAGTCGGCCGTCGGCGCGGATCACCCGCCACCAGGGCACGGCGCCGCCGTACAGGGCCATCACCCGGCCGACCTGCCGGGGGCCGCCCTGGCCGAGGTACTCGGCGACGTCTCCGTAGGTCATCACCCGGCCGGGTGGAATCCGCTCGGTCAGGTCGAGCACCAGTTCCGCGAAGGGCGGCAGCCCGGCGGGGCCGGTGCCGTCGGGGGCGTCCGTCACCTGCGGCATTCTTCCGCATCCGGCCGGTCCGCGGGCCCCGGGCGAACGATCCGCCGCGCCCGATCCGGCCCCTGTCCAGCACGGGGCGCCGCGGCATGCCACCATCTTCGGGGCGGTGAGTGGTGATACGAGGACAAGACCAGATGACCGGGACGGCTGACGTGGGTGTGGACGAGGGCTCCGACGAGTCCTCCGACGGCATGCCCGCGGAGGGCGGCGGCGACGCCGCCACCGAGGCACCACCGGAAGTCTCCCTGATCAAGGACCGGACGATCAAGAGCCCGCAGTCGGCCCGCCCCGCGAGCGGGGCGCCCGCCGTCGTACCGAACCAGCCGACCGGGCCCGCGGCGGTGCCCGGGCCGCCGGCGTCCGAACCCGCCGCGGCCGCGCCCGGGCCCGGGCCCGCCGCGGCCTCCCCGGCCCCGCTGGACGACGCCCCGCACCTGGATGTCGACGAACCGCTGCTCGCCGCCCGCGCGCACCGGCCCTCCGACCTCATCCGCTTCCTGGCCGGCGTCTTCGGCATCGTCGCGGTCTTCGTACTCGCCGGGGTGGCGACCTCCACCACCACCGGCATCGAGATCGACATCGCCGAGAACGCGCCCCGCTTCTCCCCGGTGCTCACCACCATCACCGGCCTGGTCTCCAACGTCGCGGTGCTGGCCGTGCCGCTCGCCTTCGCGGTCGAACGGCTGATCAAGCGCGACGGCCTGCGGGTCGCCGACGGCGTGCTCGCCTCGGTGCTGGCCTACGGCGTCTCGCTGGGCATCGACTGGTGGGTCGCCGAGGGCGCCTCCGACCACATCAGGGACGCCCTGACCCGCTTCCCGCTGGACTCCGTCGGCACCCTCACCGACCCGGTGCACGGCTACCTCGCCCCGGTGATCGCCTACATGACCGCGGTCGGCATGTCGAGCAGACCCCGGTGGCGGGTCGCCCTGTGGGTGGTGGTCGTCTTCAGCGGCATCACCGAGCTGCTCGGCGGCTACACCACCCCGCTGTCCCTGCTGCTCACCGTCCTGATCGGCTGGTCCGTCGCCTACGGCACCCTGTACGCGATCGGCTCGCCGAACATCCGGCCCACCGGCCAGCACCTGATGATCGGCCTGCGCAAGGTCGGCTTCACCCCGGCCAGCGCCCACCGCGCCCCCGACGCCCCCGGCGGCACCCGCCGCTACCTGGTCGCCCAGCAGAGCGGCCCGCCGCTGGACGTCCACATCGTCGACCGCGAGCAGCAGGCCTCCGGCTTCTTCTACCGGGCCTGGCGGCGGCTGCGGCTGCGCTCGGTGGCCGTGCGGCGCAGCCCGCAGTCGCTGCGCCAGGCGCTGGAGCAGGAGGCGCTGATCGCCTACGCGGCGGCCGCCTCCGGTGCCCGCGCCCCGCAGCTGGTCGCCACCTCCGAGCTGGGCCCGGACGCCGCGATCCTGGTCTACGAGAACGTCGAGGGCCGCACTCTGGACGACCTCGCCGACGAGGAGGTCACCGACCGGGTGATGGCCTCGCTCTGGGAGTCGGTCGCCGCCCTGCACGAGCGCCGGATCGCCCACCGCCGGCTGACCGGCGAGTCGCTGCTGGTCGTCGACGGGAGGACGGCCTGCCTGGTCAACCTCTCCGGCGGCGACATCGCCGCCACCGACCTGACCCTGCGCATCGACGTCGCCCAGCTGCTCACCACCTTCGCACTGCGGATCGGCCCCGAGCGGACGGTCGCCACCGCCAACGCGGTGCTCGGCGCCGAGCGGGTCGCCCAGTCGCTGCCGCTGCTGCAGCCGGTCGGCATGAGCCGCTCGACCCGGGTCGACCTGAAGAAGCTCACCAAGGAGCGCAAGGCCGCCGCCCAGGCCCGGGCGCTGGAGCAGGTCGCCGCGGGCGAGCGCACCCAGCAGCAGGCCGAGGAGGACATCGCGGTCGCCGGCGAGGACCTGCTCAGCCGGATCCGCGCCCAGATCCTGCAGATCGCCCCCGAGGCGCCGATGGAGCCGGCGAAGCTGGAACGGCTCAAGCCGAAGAGCCTGATCATGGTGATCGCGCTCACCTTCGCCGCCTACCTGACGCTGACCACCGTCAAGCCGGCCCAGCTCAAGCTCTCCCAGATGGACTGGGCCTGGGCGGCGGCGGCGCTCGCCGCGGCCGCGTTCTCCTACGTCGCCGCGTCGATGAGCCTGACCGGGTTCGTCCCGGAGAAGCTGCCGTTCCGCCGCACCGTGGCCGCCCAGCTGGCCGGCTCCTTCGTGAAGCTGGTCGCCCCGGCCGCGATCGGCGGCATCGCGCTGAACACCCGCTACCTGCAGAAGGCGGGCATCCGCTCCGGCCAGGCGGTCGCCTCGGTCGGCGCCTCCCAGCTGGCCGGCCTGGCCGGGCACCTGCTGCTGCTGTTCAGCTTCGGCCTGATCACCGGCAGCCAGACCAACGGCGACCTCTCCGCCTCCCGCGCGGTGATCATCGGCGTGCTGAGCGCCGCCGTGCTGGCCCTGGTGGTCGCGGCGGTGGCCCCGCTGCGGCGGTTCGTGCTGAACCGGCTGCGCGCGCTGTTCTTCGGCGTGGTGCCCCGGATGCTCGACCTGATGCAGCGGCCCAGCAAGCTGGTCACCGGCTTCGGCGGCATCCTGCTGCTGACGCTCTCCTTCACCGCCTGCCTGGACGCCTCGGTGCAGGCCTTCGGCGGCTCGATCTCCTTCTCGGCGGTCGCCGTGGTCTTCCTGACCGCCAACGCGGCCGGCTCCGCGATCCCCACCCCCGGCGGCATCGGCCCGGTCGAGGTCGCGCTGATCGGCGCGCTCACCTTCGCCGACGTGCCGACCACCGTCGCCACCCCGGCGGTCTTCCTCTACCGGGCGCTCACCTTCTGGCTGCCGGTGCTGCCCGGCTGGATCTCCTACAACATGCTCCAGCGCAAGGGCGCGCTGTAGGTCCCCGGACACGCGGAAGGGCCCGCCGGAGCGGGCCCTTCCGGTCGTCGCGCGGGGATCAGTACACCGGCTTGTGCGGCTCGATCTGGTTGATCCAGCCGAGCACGCCGCCGCCCAGGTGGACGGCGTTGGCGAAGCCGGCCGACTTCACCACGGCCAGCACCTCGGCCGAGCGGACGCCCGACTTGCAGTGCAGCACGATCTTCCTGTCCTGCGGCAGCTGCTGCAGCGCGTCGCCCATCAGGAACTCGTTCTTCGGGATCAGCACCGCGCCGGGGATGTTGACGATCTCGTACTCGCCGGGCTCGCGGACGTCGATCAGGAAGATGTCCTCCTCGTCGTCCTGCCACTGCTTGAGCTGCTTCGAGGTGATCGTCGAACCGGCGGCCGCCGCCTGCGCCTCCTCCGACACGACTCCGCAGAAGGCCTCGTAGTCGATCAGCTCGGTGACGGTCGGGTTCTCGCCGCAGAGCGCGCAGTTCGGGTCCTTGCGGACCTTCACCTGGCGGTAGTTCATCTCCAGGGCGTCGTAGATCATCAGCCGGCCGACCAGCGGGTCGCCGACCCCGGCCAGCAGCTTGATCGCCTCGGTGACCTGGATCGAGCCGATCGACGCGCAGAGCACGCCCAGCACGCCGCCCTCGGCGCAGGACGGGACCATGCCCGGCGGCGGCGCCTCCGGGTAGAGGCAGCGGTAGCAGGGGCCGTGCTCGGCCCAGAACACGCTCGCCTGGCCGTCGAAGCGGTAGATCGAACCCCACACGTACGGCTTGCCGAGCAGCACCGCGGCGTCGTTCACCAGGTAGCGGGTGGCGAAGTTGTCGGTGCCGTCCACGATCAGGTCGTAGCCGGAGAAGATCTCCATGACGTTGGAGTTGTCCAGGCGCTCCTCGTGCAGGATCACCTCGACGTAGGGGTTGATCTCCTTGACCGAGTCCCGCGCCGACTCGCCCTTCGAGCGGCCGATGTCCGACTGGCCGTGGATGATCTGACGCTGCAGGTTCGACTCGTCGACCACGTCGAACTCGACGATGCCGAGCGTGCCCACCCCGGCCGCCGCCAGGTACATCAGCGCGGGCGAGCCCAGGCCGCCGGCGCCGACGCAGAGCACCTTGGCGTTCTTCAGCCGCTTCTGCCCGGCCATGCCCACGTCGGGGATGATCAGGTGGCGGGAGTACCTGCGGACCTCGTCGACGGTGAGCTCGTCGGCCGGCTCGACCAGGGGTGGCAGCGACACGGAAACTCCGATGGTCGTCAGTTCAGGTGGCCAGGGCCAACCTCTAGGGGCATGTTGCTCCGCCACCGAGGTGGCTCTGCTACGCCAACAGTGTCACGCCGCTCCGGTATTCCGAGACAGCTCGTCCGATGGGCGAGACGACCCGCGCCGGATGGTGGGACCACGGAGCAGGCCCCGGACAGGCCCCCTCAGGGGCGTCCGGGGCCTGGCGCGCGGGCCTCCGGGGCCCTGCCGGGAGACACGGCCGGGGGTCAGACCCGGCAGGCCGTCTCCAGCCAGACGTCGCCCAGCGACTCCTCCAGCGGCACCTGCGTCCGCCAGCCGAGACGGTCCCGGGCGGTGCGCACGTCCGCCTGCCGCCACGGCACCGGCTCGCCCGCGGCCACCCGCCCCTCCCCCGGCCGCGGCTCCGCGGGACGGTGGCCCGGCAGGTGGTGCGCGGGCACGTGCCCCGGCACGTGCTCGACCGGCCCGCCGGCCTGCGCGGGCAGCACGACCTGCCGGTTCTCCTCCAGGACGGTCCCCTCGAAGCCGGACGCCCGGACCAGCAGCTGGGCCGCCTCCCGCGCCCGCACGGCGTGCCCGCTGCCGACGTTGATCACGCCCGTCGCGGCCGACACCGCCGCCGCCTGGATCGCCCGCGCCACGTCCCGCACGTCGACGAAATCCCGGTATCCGGACAGGTCCGGCATCCGCACCTGGGACTCCTCGCGCTCCAGCGCCCGCCGCAGGCCCTCCGCCAGCCGTCCGAACAGCGAGGCGGTCGGCGCCCCCGGCCCCACCACGTCGAACACCCGCAGCACCGCCGCGTCCAACCCCGAGGCCAGCACCAGCTCCGTGCCGGCCAGCTTCGACACCCCGTACGGGCCCACCGGGCGCGGCTCGGCGCTCTCCGACACCGGGACCCCGCCCGGCACCGGCCCGTACTCGGCCGCCGAGCCGACGTGCACCAGCCTGGCGGGCTCCCGGCTGCGCCGGATCCCCTCGCAGACCGTCGCCACGGCGAGCGTGTTGGCCCGGATCAGCGTGCGCGAGCTGCCGTAGGTGGCGCCCGCGCAGTTGATCACCACCTGCGGCGCGACCGCGTCCAGGAACCGGGCCAGCGCGCCCGGACTGCCGGTGGTCAGGTCGAAGCGGATGTCGGCGGAGTCACGCCGGCCGAGCACCGTCACCTGCAACTCCGGATCCACGAGCAGGCGGTCGGTGACCCGACGGCCGATGAAGCCGTCGGCGCCCAGCAGCAGCACCCTCATCGGGGGCGTCCTTCCACGAAGCCAGACCGAGGCACGGCCTGGCGGGTCCGAGTGAACAACGGGAGATCGAGCGGATCGAAGGCGGGGGGATCGAACGGTCGGCGCGCACCGGTCCGCGCCCGGGGGGTCACCGGTACGCCTCGGGACGGTCCGGCACCGGCCACGCGTACGCCAGCGCCACCGCGCCCCCCGCGAGCGGTGCGGACACCGCCGCTGCCGGACCTCCGCCGGACCGGTCGGCTCCACGGCGGGCGGGCGGCGCGGCACCCTCGGTGAGCAGTGCAACGCGCACGGGGGACCTCCAGAGCAGAGCGGATCGACGGACGGCTGGGCGGACCTGGTGGGCCGGGCGGACCGGTCGGGCCGAGCGGGCGCCGCGTCCGGCGCGTGCGCCGCGGGGCGGCCCGGGGCGGGGGACGGCGGTCCGCGGCACGGCGCCGCGACCGGGCCGGCGACCGTCACCGGCGCCGGCGTCCCCCCGTGCGGCCTCCCTCCGGACGCTCCGGCGGCCGCGACTCCCCCACACCTGTTCGGTCCGACAGCAGAAAGGTAGGTCCGGCCCGGGGCAAACCATCGGTCACATGCCTGGCTGCCACCTGAACGAGTGAACCGGAGTGACCTCGTCCCGATCCTGGCGTTAACGGCACCCGATCACCGGGTGTCCACCGCACCCCGCCGTCCCGCCCCGCCGTCGCGCGGGCGGTCAGGCCCGCCGGAGCAGCTCGCGCACCGCGCGGGCGACGGCGTCGGGGTGCTCCGTCATGGCGACGTGCCCGGACTCCGGGAGCACCGGCAGCCGGGAGTCCGCGAAGGCCGCGCAGGCCCGGCGGGCGGAGCGGTAGGGGACGAGTTTGTCGCGCAGCCCGTACACCAGCAGGACCGGGGCCTCCACCCGGGCGGCCTGCCGCCACAGCGCCTGGTCGCCCCGCTCGGTGCAGGCGGAGACGATCCCGCGCGCCGAGCCGGCCAGCGCCCGCATCGCGTAGGGCAGCTCGACGGTGCGCGGCGGCGCCAGGGCGGCCGGTTCCGGGAGTATCTGCTGCTCAGCGCTGTCCATGGGGGACGATGGTAGTGAGCCGGTACCGCCGCGGCCCACCGGCCGCCCGGTCCCGCGGGGTTCTCCTTTGCCTCGTGCTCAGCACTGCCGACGGCCGTGGTGGGCGCCGTATTGTGGGCTCCTGACAAGGGGGATCGCCGCTTTTCTCGTGCCTGGCAAGCGCGAACGCGGTTACCCGAAAGTAGAATCGGTCATCTTGCCGACCCCGTACGACCCGTGAAGTGAGGAGCGCCGTGACGGCCATCCAGGAGGCGCAGGAGCGCCCGCGCGGTGCCCGCCTGCCGCGAAGCGCCCGCCGTGAACAACTGCTCGGTGCCGCCCAGGAGGTGTTCGTCGCGCAGGGTTACCACGCGGCCGCCATGGACGACATCGCCGACCGTGCCGGGGTGAGCAAGCCGGTCCTGTACCAGCACTTCCCCGGGAAGCTGGAGCTCTACCTGGCGCTGCTGGACAAGCACTGCGACGCCCTGGTCGACTCGACCCGCGAGGCGCTGGAGACGACCACCGACAACAAGCTCCGGGTGGCGGCGACGATGGAGGCGTACTTCAACTACGTCTCCAGCGAGTCGGGCGCCTTCCGGCTGGTCTTCGAGTCGGACCTGACCAACGAGCCGGCCGTGCGCGAGCGGGTCGAGCGGGCCGCCGAGGCCAGTGCGACGCTGGTCAGCAAGGTGATCCAGGAGGACACCGACCTGCCGGAGGCGGAGTCCAAGCTGCTGGCCGCGGGCGTCTGCGGCCTGGCCCAGATCACCGCCCGGTACTGGCTGTCGCAGGGCCTGGAGATCCCCCGCGACGAGGCGGTCCGGCTGGTCGCCAGCCTGGCCTGGCGCGGGCTGAAGGGCTTCCCGATGCACCCGAACAACGACGGCCCGGAGGCCCCCGCGGCGGGCCGGTGATCCACCGGCCTTCGCCTCGGCCCCGATCCGGTGCTCTATGGTGAAGCCGTACGGCGCGGTCGCCGGGCCCGCTTGTCCCAGGCGGCGCGGTGCCGCGCGTGGATGGCTGCAACCCCGGAGGGACGGAAGCCGTGGAGGTCAAGATCGGCGTGCAGAACGCGCCTCGCGAGATCGTGATCGAGAGCTCGCAGACTGCCGATGAGGTCCAGAGCGCGGTCGCGAAGGCGCTGGAGGGCACCGAGAAGCTCTTCTCCCTGAGCGACGAGCACGGCCGACGCATCATCGTCCCGGCCGACCGCCTGGCGTACGTGGAGATCGGCGAGTCGGCCGCGCGCAAGGTCGGCTTCGGCACGCTCTGAGCCACGGGCCTCGCCCGGTGCCCCGTCCCCTCGGCCGAGGGGGCGGGGCACAGTCGTCCCCGGGGACGGGCACCCGGTGCGGCCGGGGCCTGGTGTACGGGCGGGGCGGCCGGGGTACGGCGACAGTGCGGCCGGCCTCGCGCCGGGCGCCCGTCCCCGGGGAGGCATCCTTGTTGGTCGAGACGTTCGCCTTCGCCCTCGTCGGCGTGGTCGTCGGCGCCGCCGCGCTGCTGTCGTGGCCCGCGTACTTCCCGGCGGGGCGGCCGATGACCGCGGGCACGGCCCTCGGCTCGGCGCTGCTCGCCGGGGTGGTCGCCCACTTCGTGCTGGACGGCCGGTACCCGGCGGCGAGCATCGCCGTCTCGGCGGTCGCCTCGGCCCTGTTCACCTCGGTGCTGGCCCGGCCCGACCTGGCCGCCGGCCGGGCGCCGGCGCACCGCCACCGCCAGCACCGGGCGGGCGCGCACCGGCGCCACCGGCACGCCTGAGCCGCCCGGGCGGGCGGGGGGGGTCAGGACGCCAGGCCGAGCGCCGCCATCCGGCGGGTGTGCGCCTCGGTGATCCGGTTGAACATCTTGCCGACCTCGACCAGGTCGAAGCCCTGCACCCGGACGCCGCCGACCAGCAGGTTGGAGAGCGCGTCCCGCTCGGCGACCACCCGCTGCGCCTGGCTGAGCGCCTCGCCCATCAGCCGCCGGCCCCACAGGGCGAGCCGGCCGCCGGCCCGCGGATCGGCCTCGATGGCCTGGCGGACCTTGTCGACGGCGAACTGCGCGTGGCCGGTGTCGGACATGACGCCGAGGACGAGGTCACGGGTGTCGTCGTCGAGCCGGACGGCCACCTCGCGGTAGAAGTCGGTCGCGATGGCGTCCCCGACGTAGGCCTTGACCAGGCCCTCCAGCCAGTCCGAGGGCGCGGTCATCCGGTGGAAGAGCTCCAGCGGCTCGACGAACGGCCGCATCGCCTCCTGCGGGTCGGCGCCGACCTCGGCGAGCCGGTCGTGCAGCCGCTGGTAGTGCTGGAACTCGGCGCAGGCCATCCGGGCCAGCGCCGCCTTGTCGGCCAGGTCGGGCGCGAGCTTGGCGTCCTCGGCGAGCCGCTCGAAGGCGCTCAGCTCGCCGTACGCGAGGGCGCCGAGCAGGTCCAGTACGGCGGCCCGGTAGCCCGGATCGGCCGAGCAGGCCGCCCAGTCGCCGATCGAGCCGGCCGCCACGTCGTCCTGCGTCTCACCACGGTTCTCCATGACCCGCCACCTTAGTGCCGCTCCGTCCCCGGCCACCTCTTCCACCGCTCCGACCTGCGATGTCGTCCGCGTCACGTGTTCGAGTCGTCGGGTGACTGTATGGTGGTACGGAGGCCCGTCGTGCTCGCACGGTGTCACCGCCGTCTCGGTGCGCCGCGCAAGCCCGCTCCGCAGCGGCTCCGTCCCCACGGACGCGCAGCACGGAAGCCGGGTTCTCAACGTACGCGGATGCCCGGTCGGAGAGCCGATCGGCTCCGACCAGGGTTTGGACCTCAAGCCTTGGCACCGCATGTGGCCGAGCGAGGGCCGCCGAGACCGCGCCGGTCGGCGCAGGTCCCGCGCAGGTCCCTCACGGGAATCCTCCCCGACGCCGCCGGCGACGCGCCCCCTTGACCGGGCCGCGCGCACCGGCCGGCCGCAGGGACCGGCGCGGTTGTGCGTCCGCGCAGCTGTATTCGGGGCCCTCCGGGCCCGTACGCAGCCGCGCGGCTGCCCGCCCGCCGCTCGCTCTCGGCCCCTCCACACGGAAGAGGCAGCACCCTGTCCACCACCGCTGAACCCACGAAGACGACCTTCCGGGACCTCGGGATCCTCCCGGAGACCGCCGAGGCCCTCGAATCCGTCGGCATCGTCCACCCGTTCCCGATCCAGGAGATGACCCTGCCGGTCGCGCTGACCGGCCACGACGTCATCGGCCAGGCCAAGACCGGCACCGGCAAGACCCTCGGCTTCGGCCTCCCGCTGATCGAGCGGGTCGTCGTGCGGGCCGACGTCGACGCCGGGCGCGCGCAGGAGGAGCAGCTCACCGACTGCCCGCAGGCGCTGATCGTCGTGCCGACCCGCGAGCTGTGCACCCAGGTCACCAACGACCTGCAGACCGCCGGCAAGGTCCGCGACGTGCGCGTGCTCGCCGTCTACGGCGGCCGCGCCTACGAGCCGCAGGTCGAGGCGCTGAAGAAGGGCGTCGACATCGTCGTCGGCACCCCCGGCCGCCTGCTCGACCTGGCCGGCCAGAAGAAGCTGAACCTCTCCCAGGTCCGCTCGCTGGTCCTGGACGAGGCCGACGAGATGCTCGACCTCGGCTTCCTGCCGGACGTCGAGAAGATCATCACCATGCTGCCGGCCAAGCGGCAGACCCTGCTGTTCTCGGCGACCATGCCGGGCCAGGTCATCAGCCTCGCCCGCCGGTACATGAGCCAGCCGACGCACATCCGCGCCGCCGCGCCGGACGACACCGGCACCACCGTCGCCAACATCGAGCAGCACATCTTCCGCGCCCACTCGCTGGACAAGGTCGAGATGGTCTCGCGCATCCTGCAGGCCGAGGGCCGCGGGCTGGCGATGATCTTCTGCCGGACCAAGCGGACCGCCGCCGACGTCGCCGACCAGCTCACCCAGCGCGGCTTCGCGGCCGGCGCGGTGCACGGCGACCTCGGGCAGGGCGCCCGCGAGCAGGCGCTGCGGGCGTTCCGCAACGGCAAGGTCGACGTGCTGGTCTGCACCGACGTCGCGGCCCGCGGCATCGACGTCGAGGGCGTCACGCACGTGATCAACTACCAGTGCACGGACGACGAGAAGACCTACCTGCACCGGATCGGCCGCACCGGCCGGGCCGGCGCCTCGGGCACCGCCGTCACCCTGGTCGACTGGGACGACATCCCGCGCTGGCAGCTGATCAACAAGGCGCTGGACCTGCCGTTCAACGAGCCGGAGGAGACCTACTCCACCTCGCCGCACCTGTACGAGCTGCTGAAGATCGCGCCGGGGACCAAGGGCATCCTGCCGCGCTCGGAGCGCACCCGGGCCGGGCTCGGCGCGGAGGAGGTCGAGGACCTCGGCGAGACCGGCGGGCGCGGTTCGCGCTCCGGCGCCCGCGGCCGCGGCGGGCGCGGCGGCTCCGGTCGCACCGGTGCCGCCGCCGAGCAGCCGGCCGAGGCCGAGGAGAAGTCGGCCCGCAAGCCCCGTGAGCGCCGGCGCACCCGCCGGGGCACGGCGGTGGACGGGGCCGCGGACGTCGTCGACGGGGCGCTCGACGCTCCCGTCGCGCCGGAGGCTCCGGCCGCCCCCGCGGTCGAGGGCGGCGAGGAGGAGGCCGCCCCGCGCCGCCGTCGCCGCCGCTCGCGCACCGCGGCGCCGGGCGAGGGCACGGCCGCCGAGGCCGCCGCCACCGCCGTCGAGGAGGCCGCCGCCGTCGAGCCGGCCGCCGCCGAGGCGCCGGCCGCGGAGAAGCCCAAGCGCACCCGCACCCGCCGGGCGAAGACCGAGGCTCCGGCCGAGGCCGAGGCCGCCGCCCCCGCCGGGGCCGAGGCCGCCGCGGAGGCGCCGGCCGCCGAGAAGCCCAAGCGCACCCGCACCCGGACCCGCCGCCCGGCGGCCGCCCCCGAGGCGACCCCGGAGAGCTGACCCGCGTTCCCGGAAGGGGCGGCCCGGACTCCCGGGCCGCCCCTTCGGCATTCCCCGGCGGCGCCCGGCGCATGGGCCCGCCCTTCGAACGCCCGGCGGACGGGAGTCCGAGGACAGCCCCTAAGCTCGGAGTTACCCGCCAGTTCGCCCCGGTCTCCGGAGGTTCGTTCGATGAGCACGCCGCCCTTCCTCACCCTCCCGCCCGGTGCGCGTGCGCTGCGGGTGGCGACGGCCCGCGGCGGGTTCGCGGCGCTGCGGGCCGAGCCCGCCGGGGCGGTGCGCGGCTCCGCGCTGCTGGTGCCCGGGTTCACCGGCAGCAAGGAAGACTTCATCGCGCTGCTGGAGCCGCTCGCCGCGGCCGGCTACCGGGTGACCGCCGTCGACCAGCGCGGGCAGTACCAGACCGGCGGGCCGGACGACCCGGCCGCCTACGCGGTGGCGGCGCTGGGCGCGGACGTGCGGGCGCTCACCGCCGCGCTGCTGGCCGAGGGCGGCACCGGGCCGCTGCACCTGCTGGGCCACTCCTTCGGCGGCCACGTGGTCCGCGAGGCCGTCCTGGCCGAGGCCGGGGAGGCGGCCGGGGCCGCGGACGGCGCGGCGCTGCCGTGGGCGTCGCTGACGCTGATGTCCACCGGCCCCGGGGCGATCGACCCGGCCGAGGCGGAGCGGACCCGGCTGCTGACCGGCGTCCTGCCGACGATGGGCCTGGAGGAGATCTGGCAGGTCATGCAGCAGATGGAGGAGGGCGGCGGGGACCGCGCCCGCCGGCCGGCCCCCGAGGTGGCCGGGTTCCTGCACCGCCGCTGGCTGGCGAACGTGCCGCAGGCGCTGATCACCACCGGCGGCCACCTGGTCGCCGCGCCGGACCGGGTGGCCGAGCTGGCCCCGGTGGTCGCCGCCGGCCTGCCCGCCCTGGTGCTCTCGGGCGTGCGGGACTACGCGTGGCCGGTGCCGGAGCAGACCGCGATGGCGCGGCGGCTGGGCGCCCGCCGGGTGGTGGTGGCGGACGCCGGGCACTCCCCCAACGCCGAGCAGCCGGCCGCCACCGCCGAGGCCCTGCTGGCCCTCTGGGGCTGACTCCCCGGCCCTCTGGGGCCGACACCGGGGCCCCACCTGGACGGTTTCCGGAGGCCCTGGTACAAGGGGGGCGACAAAATTCGTTAGTTGCGGTAATATTTGATTCGGTCCTGGAAACATCGTCGACAGTGCCGTCGGCGTCCCGTCGACGCGATCCATCCGAAACCAGGACTTCACGGACGGGCAACGACCCGGTAGCAGCGCCACCGCAGTGTGGTTCACGAGGGACCACGCGCCTTGGGCGAGCAGGGGGGAGCCCTCTTTGCCGCGACAGCGTTCGGTCGACGATTCGGCCCGACGGACCCCGACCCGGCTGACACCGACTCAGCCACGACCGCCCCGCCCGGCGGGGCCAGGAAAGGACAGGCCCATGCGCTTCGAGATCCTCCGACTGGACGACGCCCACGGCACCGCCACCGACCGCCTCATCGCCGACGCCGAGACCGTCCGCGAGCTCGTCCAGGCCGCCGCCCGCACCGGCGAACGCCTGCTCATCCGTCCGTGCCCGACCGTCTGACCGGGCGCGGCCCCCGGGAGCCCGAGCACTCCCCCGCCGCCGACGAGCCCGGCCCGTCCGATCCGGACGTTCCGATACCCGACTGACGCCCCGTCATCGCCACAGCGAGCGCGGGGCGTCAGTGCGTCCGGGCCCGAACGGCGCCCGCCGCACCGGCTTCGAACGGCGTGTCGAACGCCGGCGGGCCGGCGTACCCCGGCGCACGCCGCCGACGTTTGCCGCCGCCCGCCGCTGGACATTTCCCAACGGGAGCCGCCCGCACCGCGCCCACCCCGCGCCGCGCGGGCGCCCGCCACCGACAGGTGCCGCCGAACCGCCCTCCGTACGGGTGATCGTCCTTGACGCGGCGGTCCGGAGGGAGGAGCGTTGACGGCTATGAGGGGCGAGCCCAGCTGCCCGAGGTGCGCCGGTCGGGTCCGCGCCCCCGGTCTGTTCTCAGACACGTGGCAGTGCGACCGGCACGGCGCCGTGCACCCGATGCAACCGGTGCTGCCCCCGAGCGTGGAGGCGCTCGGCGTCGCCGTCGCCCGCTCGCAGGTCCCCGTCTGGATGCCCTGGCCGCTGCCGGTCGGCTGGCTGTACACCGGGATCGCGCACGTCGGCGACGACCTCTCCGGGGCCCGGGCCACCGCCGTCGCCTGCTCCGGCCCCGCCCCGCTGGGCGGTTTCGGCGAACTCGTGCTGGTCGCCGAGGAGCTGGGCGTGGGGCTCGGCGCCCGGTATGCGGGGATGGCCGGCCCGGACCCGGGCGAGTCGGTGGCGCTCTACAAGCCCGCCGACGCCAAGCTGATGGCGGCCGGGCGGCCGACGCCGATGTTCCACGTGCCGCAGGCCCCGGCGGACCGGGCGGTGTTCGTCGGCGAGGCCCGCGGCCTCTGGCTCTGGGCGGTGGCCTGGCCGGAGCAGTCGGCCCTGGTGATGTACGACGAACTGGTGCTGACCGACCTGCGGGAGGCCGGCGCGGAGCTCGACCTGCTGCCCTGCGGGGCCCTCTCGCCCCGGCTGCTCGGCTGAGCGGTCCGCCGCCCCCACCGCACTATCCTGGGCGTCACCCCGCCGGCAGGCCGTGCCGGCGCCAGCGCCGACCGGCGCCGACCCCCGAGGAGCACCACTCGTGCGCATCGACCTCCACGCCCACAGCAACGCCTCCGACGGCACGGACAGCCCGGCCGAACTGGTCGCGGCGGCCGTCGGGGCCGGGCTGGACGTGGTGGCGCTGACCGACCACGACACGGTGGCGGGCCACGCCGAGGCGGCCGACGCGGTGCACGCGCTGCCGGCCGGCACCCGGCTGACGCTCGTCCCGGGCGCGGAGCTGTCCTGCGTGGTGGACGGCATCTCGATGCACATGCTCGCCTACCTCTTCGACCCGGCCGAGCCCGAGTTCGCGGCGGAGCGCGAACTGGTGCGCACCGACCGGTTCCGGCGCGGGCGGGCGATCGTCGAGCGCTGCCGCGAACTGGGCGCCGACATCAGCTGGGAGCAGGTGCGGCGGATCGCCGGGGAAGGCTCGGTGGGCCGCCCGCACATCGCCAGCGCGCTGGTGGAGGCGGGCGTGGTGGCCTCGGTGTCGGACGCGTTCACGGCGGACTGGCTGGCCAACGGCGGGCGGGCGGACGTCCGCAAGCACGAGACCGACCCGGTGACGGCGGTCCGGCTGGTCCGGGCGGCCGGCGGGGTGCCGGTCTTCGCCCACCCCGGGGCGGTCAAGCGCGGGCGGACCGTCTCCGACCGGGTCATCGCCGATCTCGCGGCGGCCGGACTGGCAGGCCTCGAGGTCGACCACGTCGACCACGACGAGCCCGCCCGCGAGCACCTGCGGGGCCTGGCCGCCGAGTTGGGGCTGCTGACCACCGGGTCCAGCGACTACCACGGCGCCCGCAAGACCGTCCGCCTCGGCGAGTTCACCACCGACCCGGCGGTCTACGAGGCACTCGTGGGCCAGGCGACCGGCGCCAAGCCGATCGGCGGCTGAGCGCCCCGCGCGGGCTCCGTGACGCCGGGTCAGTCCAGCCGGACGCCCCGGCGCTCCGGGTCGCGCAGGTCGGTGCCGTGCTGGAGCCAGCGCTCCTGCAGGGCCGCCGCACCGTGCACCCGCTTCCAGCCCGCCTCGTTGGGCGTCATCGGCAGCAGCGGCAGGAAGCGGACCGGGTCGGCCGGCGCGTCCAGCTCCAGGTCCTCCACCAGCCCGCCGGGTTCGGCCGCCAGGACGGAGGTGAACGGCGCGCCGTCCCAGAGCGGGGCGCCGAGGTCCAGCGAGCCGCCGGGGGCCACCACCAGGCCCTCCACCTGGGGCGTCGCGGCGAAGGTGGCCAGCGACCGGAGCACGCCGTCGCGCCCGCCGCGGATCGTCAGGACCAGTTCGGCGCGCGGGCCGCGGACCTGGTCGACGACCGCCGCGGCCGGGTCGGCCATCGGCGCGGCGGCCATCCCGAGGGTCGCGTAGCGGACCAGGCCCTCGGCGTCGGGGCCGAAGCGCAGCACCTCGATGCGGTCGGCGCCGAGGAAGGTGACGGCGGCACGGCCGCTCGGCTCGCCGAGGACGGTGAGCAGCCGGGCCTCGACCGCGGCCAGCACCTCCGCGCGGGAGGGGCCGTGCGGGCTGCCGCCGGAGGGGTCGCCGAAGAGCGGGAAGTCGTGGGCCATGCCGGTGAGCGTAACCCGCGCACCGCGGGCCGTTGGCACGGCCTTTACGCGAACGCGGGCGCGGCGGAGGCCGCCCGGATGTTAGTGTGAGCGACTGGCTACCGGGGATCCCACTCCTGCGGGGCAGCGGCGCGAAGGAGGTGGTTGCGGTGGATACCAGCCGACCATGCAGTACCGGCAGCTCTACCCGGCCCGGACGCCTTCCCCGTACCCCTCGACGCGCGGGCTGAAACAGCGGGCCTGAGAGACCCCGGCGGTTGCCGGGACTCCTCCCCAGCACCGCGGACCCCAGCCCCCCGTGCCGACGCACGGCGGAACTCCGGTCCGGCCGGGAGAGCACCCCACCGACGTCCGGCCGTTCCGTACCTCCGTGCCCCGGCAAGGCACCCGGGAACGGCCGCAGGCGCCGGAGTCCATCGGTGTTCCTCCGCCGTCGCACCGCGGCCGCCCGTCGCCGCGCCGCCGTGCGTCGGTTCCTGCCCAAGGGAGCCTGCCATGTCGATGATCAACAGCCTGCGCGCAGCCGTCCGCACCAACCGCCGCCGGTCTGCCGCGGCCCTGTTCGACTCCATCCACCCGGGCCAGACCCCGTCCGCGGTGGTCGACTGCGCGGTCTACCAGCAGGGGAGGCGGCACGGCGAGACGTGCAGCCCGCGTGAGGCGGCCCGGCTGGTCAAGGCCTCGAAGCAACTGCCGGACGGTGAAGGATCGTTCAGCTGGATCGGGCTGCACGAGCCGACCGAGGCGGAGTTCGAGGGCATCGCGCAGCGGTTCGGACTGCACCCGCTGGCGGTCGAGGACGCGGTGCACGCGCACCAGCGGCCGAAGGTCGAGCGGTACGACGACGTGCTGTTCGCCGTCTTCAAGACGATCCGGTACCTCGACCACGACCAGCTCACCCCGACCAGCGAGGTGGTCGAGACCGGCGAGCTGATGGTGTTCGCCGGGCGGGACTTCGTCATCACCGTGCGGCACGGCGGGCACAGTTCGCTGAAGGAGCTGCGGCACCGGCTGGAGGCCGACGCGGACGGCTCCGGGCTGCTCGCCAAGGGCCCCTCGGCGGTGCTGCACGCGATCGCCGACCACGTGGTGGACAACTACCTGCTGGTCGCGGACCAGTTGCAGACCGACGTGGACGAGATCGAGTTCGAGGTCTTCTCCAACCGGGGCGGCCGGGGCGCGGACGTCGGGCGGGTGTACCAGCTCAAGCGCGAGGTGCTGGAGTTCAAGCGCGCGGTGACGCCGCTGCTGCGGCCGATGCAGCAGCTGTCGGAGCCGCTGCAGCGGCTGGTCGACCCGGAGATCCAGAAGTACTTCCGGGACGTCGCCGACCACCTGGCCCGGGTCACCGAGCAGGTGCACGGCTTCGACGAGCTGCTCAACTCGCTGCTCCAGGCCAACCTGGCGCAGGTGTCGGTGGCCCAGAACGAGGACATGCGCAAGATCACCGCCTGGGCGGCGATCTTCGCGGTGCCGACCATGATCACCGGCGTGTACGGGATGAACTTCGACTACATGCCGGAGCTCCACCACAAGTACGGCTATCCGATGGTGCTCGGCAGCGTGGTGCTGATCTGCGTCGGCATGTACCGGGGCTTCCGCCGCAACGGCTGGCTGTAGCGGACGTCCCGGGTGTCCGGGGCGCTCGCCTACCGCCGGTCGGCGCGGGCGACCAGGACCAGGCCGGCCAGGATCAGCACCACCGCCGGGTAGGCGGCCACCGGGGGCCACTGGCCGAGCCAGAGCGCGGCGATCAGCGCGGCGCCCGGGGTCTCCAGCAGGATCGCGGTCGAGGTGACCGAGGGGCCGAGGGTGCGCACCACCCGGTTGCTGAGCGAGTGGCCGAGCAGCTGGGCGGTGACCATCAGCAGCACGATCTGCCACCAGGCCCCGGCGGACCAGCCGGACAGCGGCGTCCCGGCGACCAGGCAGACCGCCAGCAGCACGGCCGCCGTGGTGGCGTAGCAGACGAGCGTGTACGCGGTGGTGCTGACGGTGCGCCGGACCTCGGCGCCGAGCAGCATGTACCCGGCGGCGGCCAGGCCCGCGCCGAGCGCGAGGGCGTCGCCGGCCAGGGCGCGCGGCGAGAGCGAGAGGTCGACCCCGGTGAGCACCAGGACGCCGGCGAAGGCCGCGCCCGTCCCGAGCCACACCGTCCGGGGCGCCCGGACCCCGAGCAGCCGCATCAGCACGATGGTCCACAGCGGGGTGGTGGTGACCAGGGCGGTCGCGGAGGCCACCGAGGTCATCCGCAGGCTGGGCATCCAGAGCGCGAAGTGGACGGCGAGCAGGGCCCCGGCCGCCATCGCGAGCAGCAGCGCGCGGCGGGAGACGGCGCGCAGCTCGGCCCGGTGGCGCAGCAGCGCGTAGGGGCCGAGCACGCCGACCGACATCAGGTTGCGCCAGAAGGCGATGGCCAGCGCGGGCGCGGCGGTGGCGCTGATCAGCGGGGCGGAGAGCGAGATGCCCGCGACGGAGACGGCGAGCAGCAGCAGGTCCGTCCTGGGGAGCGGGCGCGCGGGACCGTCGGCGACGGCGGCGGGTGCGGGGGCGGGGGCGGGGGCGGGGACCGCGGTGGCGGCGGTCTCGGGCCGGACGGCGGGCACGGCGCTCCTCGGATCGGCGGGTCCGGTCGGGGCCGGACTGGTCCGGACCGGGCTGGGCGGCTCCTACGGTAAGGCCCGTGCGCCGCCCACGGAACTGTCGCCCGAACCGTGGACCCTCACCGGGCGGCGCAGGCCGTACGCTGTGCGCCATGGACCGTACGCCTGCCGCAGCCGCGACCGCCGACGACTTCCTCGACCGGGCCCTGTTGGAGGAGGCCGCGAAGAAGTCCGGCCTGCTCTGGGTCCGGGCGGACGGTCAGGAGCACGCGCGGGCGCTCTGGCACGCCTGGCACGACGGCGCGGTGGTGGTGGTCGGCGACGGCGCCGAGCAGCCGCTGCACGGGCTGGCCGGCGGGTCGGCGGCGACGGTGACCGTCCGCAGCAAGGACAAGGGCGGCCGGCTGACCGGGTGGCCGGCCCGGGTGGTCGAGCTGGCGCCGGGCGGCGAGGCCTGGCTGGGCGCCGTCGAGGAGCTGAAGGGCAAGCGGCTGAACGCGCCCGACACCGACACCATCGCCGACCGCTGGGCCCGCGAGTGCCGGGTGCTGCGGCTGGAGCCGGCCGGCGCGGCGGGCTCCGAACTCGCCGAGCGGCCCGGCGCGATGCCGGAGGACCCGCACGTCGCGGCCCCGCTGCCCACCCCGGCCACCACCCGCCGCCCGATCCCGGCCGGCCTGCCGAAGCTGCTGCTCAAGCGCCGCAAGGGCTGACGCCCCGCCGTCCCCTCGCCCGGCCCCGGCCCCCGCCACCCCGTCGCCCGATTCGCCCGGCTTTCGCCGAGCCCGGGCGGGAACGCCCGAGTAGCCTGGGCCTCGGGGCGTGCCCGCGCGCCCGACCGGGCGTCGAGCGAGGCGAGGGAGTCCAGAAGTCCATGGCAGGGCCAGGCAACCGGGTCTTCATCTCGCACCTCTCCGGCATCGCCGTCTTCGACCCGAACGGCGACCAGGTCGGCCGAGTCCGGGACGTCGTGGTCACCCTGCGGGTCGGCGGCCGCCCGCCGCGGGTGCTCGGCCTGGTGGCGGAGGTGGTCGGCCGCCGCCGGATCTTCCTGCCGATGACCAGGGTGACCAGCCTGGAGTCCGGCCAGGTGATCACCACCGGCGTGATCAACATGCGCCGCTTCGAGCAGCGCCCCGCCGAGACGCTGGTCCTCGCCGAACTGCTGGACCGCACCGTCACCTGGACCAAGACCGGCCAGGAGGTCACCGTCCTGGACGTCGCGATGACCCAGACCCGGCTGCGCGAGTGGGAGATCGGCAAGGTGTTCGTCCAGGTCGGCCGGGTCGGCCGGCTGCGCAAGGCGCGCGGCGAGTCGCTCACCCTGGACTGGCAGGACGTCACCGGCTTCACCCTGCCCGAGGAGAACCAGGGCGCCGCCAACCTGCTCGCCACCTTCGACCAGCTGCGCGCCGCCGACCTCGCCAACGTCATGCACCACCTGTCCGCCAAGCGCCGCGCCGAGGTCGCCGCCGCGCTCGACGACGAACGGCTCGCCGACGTCCTGGAGGAGCTGCCCGAGGACGACCAGGTCGAGATCATCGGCAAGCTGAAGGACGAACGGGCCGCCGACATCCTGGAGGCGATGGACCCGGACGACGCCGCCGACCTGCTCTCCGAGCTGCCCGGCGACGAGGCCGAGCGGCTGCTCCAGCTGATGGAGCCGGACGAGGCCGAGCCGGTCCGCCGGCTGCTGACCTACGAGGAGAACACCGCCGGCGGTCTGATGACCACCGAGCCGATCGTGCTGGAGCCGGACGCCTCGGTGGCCGAGGCGCTGGCCCGGGTGCGGGTCTCCGACCACAAGCCGGCGCTGGCCGCGCAGGTCTTCGTCTGCCGCCCGCCGAACGAGACCCCGACCGGCAAGTACCTGGGCACCGTGCACTTCCAGCGGCTGCTGCGCGAGCCCCCGTACACCCTGGTCGGCTCGCTGGTCGACGACGACCTCGACCCGCTGCCGCCGGACACCCCGCTCTCCCTGATCACCAGCTACCTGGCGACCTACAACATGGTCGCCGCACCGGTCGTCGACGACGCGGACCACCTGGTCGGCGCGGTCACCGTGGACGACGTGCTCGACCACCTGCTGCCGGAGGACTGGCGGGAGGCCGCGCTGCACGGCGGGCCCGCCGACGAGAGGGAGGTGACCGGTGGACGCTGACCGCAAGGGCCGGCGGGACGAGTCCCCGCGCCAGCGGCTCCAGGGCGAGCTGCGCCAGCTGCGCCAGCTGCGCGAGCTGCGCGCCCGCGAGGGCGGCGCCCGGGACCGCCGGGGCGAGCCCGCCGCCGGCGGCCCGTCCGCCCGCACCCGGCTCGACCAGCCGCGCACCGCCCGCCCCGGGCTGATCACCCTGCCGTCCTACGACCCGGAGGCCTTCGGCAAGCTCTCCGAGCGGATCGCCCGCTTCCTGGGCACCGGCCGGTTCATCGTCTGGATGACGGTGGTGATCATCCTCTGGGTCGCCTGGAACACCCTGCTGCCCGACGCCGCCCGGTTCGACGACTACCCCTTCATCTTCCTGACCCTGATGCTCTCGCTCCAGGCCTCCTACGCGGCGCCGCTGATCCTGCTGGCGCAGAACCGGCAGGACAACCGGGACCGGGTCAACATGGAGCAGGACCGGGCCCGCAGCGACCGCAACATCGCCGACACCGAGTACCTCACCCGCGAGGTCGCGGCCCTGCGCCAGGGCCTCGGGGAGGTCGCCACCCGCGACTTCGTGCGCTCCGAACTCCAGTCGCTGCTGCGGGAGATCGACGAGCGCCGGGAGGCCCCCGAGGCGCTGTGACCCGCGGCACCCTACCGACCGGTTATGCACCCCGCGCGGCGCCGTACCATCAAGGCATGGCCAACGAGACAGAGGTCGCGGCCGGCGCCACGGAGGAGTCCGTGCGCCAGGCGCTGGCGACCGTCAACGACCCGGAGATCAACCGCCCGATCACCGAGATCGGCATGGTGAAATCGGTCGAGATCGGCGAGGGCGGCGCCGTGCGGATCGCGGTCTACCTGACCGTCTCGGGCTGCCCGATGCGCGACACCATCGTCACCCGGGTCCGCGAGGCCGTCGGCCGCGTCCCCGGCGTGACCGGCGTCGAGGTCGAGCTCGACGTGATGAGCGACGAGCAGCGCAAGGAGCTCTCCCAGCTGCTGCGCGGCGGCGCCCCCGAGCGGGAGATCCCGTTCGCCAAGCCCGGCACGCTGACCCGCGTCTACGCGGTCGCCTCCGGCAAGGGCGGCGTCGGCAAGTCCTCGGTGACCGTCAACCTGGCCGCGGCGATGGCCGCGGACGGCCTGAAGGTCGCCGTGGTGGACGCCGACATCTACGGCCACAGCGTGCCGCGCATGCTGGGCGTCGAGGGCCGGCCCACCCAGGTCCAGGACATGATCATGCCGCCGCAGGCGAACGGCGTGAAGGTCATCTCGATCGGCATGTTCACCCCGGGCAACACCCCGGTGGTCTGGCGCGGCCCGATGCTGCACCGCGCCCTGCAGCAGTTCCTGGCCGACGTCTACTGGGGCGACCTGGACGTCCTGCTGCTGGACCTGCCGCCCGGCACCGGCGACATCGCCATCTCGGTGGCCCAGCTGGTCCCCAACGCGGAGATCCTGATCGTCACCACCCCGCAGATGGCCGCCGCCGAGGTCGCCGAGCGGGCCGGCACCATCGCGGTGCAGACCCACCAGAAGATCGTCGGCGTGATCGAGAACATGTCCGGCATGCCCTGCCCGCACTGCGACGAGATGATCGACGTCTTCGGCACCGGTGGCGGCCAGACCGTCGCCGACGCGCTCACCCGCACCGTCGGCGCCACCGTCCCGGTCCTCGGCTCCATCCCGATCGACGTCCGCCTGCGCGAGGGCGGCGACGACGGCCGCCCGGTCGTCCTGGCCGCCCCCGACTCCCCCGCCGGCGCCGCCCTGCGCGCCGTCGCCGGCAAGCTCGGCGGCCGCCAGCGCGGCCTGTCCGGCCTGTCCCTCGGGCTCACCCCGAAGAACAAGTTCTGATCAAGCACCGGGCTGGTCAGCGGCCGGGCATCCGCCCACCCCGCTGACCAGCCCGTTTGCCGTCATCACCTGTCAACGTTGGTCACCCCTGGCGCCCCTCGCACGGCCCACCGACGGCCCAGCGCCACTTCTTGTCGTGTCGTTGCGGGTGAGGTTAGAGCCAACGAGGTGATCTGGCCGGGAGAGTTACCAGCAGAAGTCCCCGGTGCACTAACATCCACAAACCAGGATGGCATCGCTTCGCAGCAACATCCTGTGAGTTACCGCTCCGTCACTTGAAGTTGGAGAATCCGGCCCGCGAAGGAGACCGCCGTCAAGTCTGGCGCGCAGCTTGAAATGGATAGCTCATTGTCGCTCCACTTTGATCAATTCTTCCAGCAAATTGACCTGAGCGAAGAAGAGTCAAGCATTGCAATAGCGCGGGCCAAGAATGTCGCCGCCAACCTAACGCACGGAAAGCATCGACGCGATACCGTCATCACGGGATCAATCATCAGATCCACCGCCGTGCGCCATTTCTCCGATGTGGACATCGTGGCCTCAATTGGCAGATATTCCAATTCGGAATCAATTGACCCCCATGACGCCCTGCGAAGAATCGAGCGAGACCTCAGGAAGATTTACCCCTCGGCGACAATTTCAGGAAACGTGGTAACAGTCGGCTTCGAAGAAGGCTTGAATGTAGATGTTCTGCCCGCCTTGAGTGCCGAAATCAACGCTCCCGGCGGTCCGGTATTTAAAATCCCCTCAGCGGATCACAGCCATTGGGAGGAATATTCGCCCGGCCGACAGGACGAACGCGTGCGAGTCGCTGCAAGGTCCTCGGGGGAGAAACTTCTCAGAGTGATCCGCCTGGCAAAATGGTGGAGCCGGAAAAACGGGGGCGTGATCCCCTCGCATGAAATTGAGACCATGGCCTGCGAGGCGCTGTCCGGAATTCTGCCGAGCTTCCCGAGGGCAGTGGAAAAGTTCTTTGAATCGGCACTAAGGTTGCGAGAATTCCCCCCAGAGATCCGTTCGGCAATTCTCGGCGCACACAGTCTGGCAAGATCTGCAAATAGCGCACTCCAGCAAGGAAACGAGTTGCGATCAATCGCATATTGGAGGTGTCTACTAGGTGACAAGTTCCCAACTGTCGCCCGCTGAGGTTTTGGGAATCTCTAACGGTCAGCTAGAAAAGGCGGCAATCGGCTACAAGCTCAGCCGGAGGCTCCAATTAGCCGCACTTCTACTCAGTGCCGTATCACTTTTCATCGCCAACCCATATACTTACATCCCGACGCTTCTTGCACTCGCAGTCCAGACGTACTCATGGGTAGTGCGCTACAAAGCTAGTCGCTGCCACAGCACTGGCGAAGAGGGCAGAATTCGTGGCCTTCTGCTCGATGCACTCGGCGAGACCGAGGAGCGAATTGATCTAGCTAACTGGTTCAGCCGCGCAATTCCAGCGCAGGGCGCCGCCCCAGATCCAGTACCAGCCGACTACTTCGCCAGCAACGCTTCCCCTGGCATGCGAAGGCTGTGTGACCACCTCCAAGAGAATGCCTTCTGGGGGAGGTTCCTATACAAAGCGTCCGCTGCATACTATTCTCGATGGCTCTGGATTTGTGGAATATCCGGGATTGCAGTAATTCTAATTGCCGTACCGATGAGCTCAAACGAACAAGGGCTCGTGCTGGCGCGCCTCATCGTCGCTGCTTTGGCTTCAGGGGCTGCCACTACTCAACTGGGTGAAGTAATGTCTTGGAAGTCTGCAGAGGCAAAGAGCGAAGTTCTCGATCGCCGCCTCGAAGCGATTTCCGACTGCTCAGACGACATGCTCCGATCAACCAAGATTAATACTGTTCTTTCAGTTTACGGAGACTATTGCGTCGCCACAGCTGGAGCACCCCCTGTTCCAGGGTTCTTGTATACCCGCGAGCAAGACAGAGTCAACACTCTTTGGAGACGGCGAGGTCAGCAAAGAATCTAATTGCCATTAGGCGGAATGGCGTGGAGATTACGCAATAGTCGGAGGGAATGTTAGGCTCGAAATAGAGAGGCCGTGGAGCATCCACGGCCTCTTACACTGTGCATCAATCAGTGCAACTGGCAGAATGCCACAGCAGAATCGTCTCCGACCTTAAAGCGCGGCCAACGAATCCCGTTCGGGTCTGTGGCCTCAACCTTGCGTACTGCCGAAATCAAACCGTCAGCACCGTTGGCTCTTAGGATCGTAAAAACCTCTGCCCACTCCAGAGCCTGATATTCGGTGACGATCCTCGATGCGCCGTCCGAAAGGACAGCGACTGACTGCACACCTTCTGTCAGCATGGAGCCAGTCAGCGCATAGCTGGCTGCCTCGCCTCGGGAGGCGGCAACCCAATAGCCATCTGGCGTATTTCGCGTGAGCCGCTGAGCCTCGACCATTCGACGGACGGAAGCTGTGTGCTCCGGACTACCAGTAGCGAATCGCTCGGTCTCAGCGCGCAGCTCGGGCACGACGGTGTCCACGCGAAGGTCTGTGAAGACCTCGTAGGCCCCGCCTCGCTCTACAACGATCGGCGAGTCGGCGAGCACTAGGTAGTCGAACCGCTCGGCACCGGCACGGAGGATTGAGACTGTCGCGGACGGCGTACCCGGGTTACCGAGGTCGCACTCAGGATGGAGTGCCGCCACCTGTCCAAGAGCCTGAGCTAGCCCGTCGGCGAGCGTCCGATCCGGGGCAGCAAGCGCTGCAAAAAGGTGTCCGCCGAGCTGGGCGACGTACCAGGGAACGCCGTGACGGCAGCCGGTGTCGAGGCCGACCGTGCTGAGCCCGTCCAGCACGACGGCGAGCGACGGCGTGGCGCCCACCCAGTCTTCGTTGGGGTTCGGTCCGCCCGGGGCGGTGGCGATGGAGACGCGCATCTCAGGCCTCGTGTCGGTAGATCGGGGTGACCCTGCTGCTCTCTAGAACATCCAGGGTCTTCGGGTCGTAACGGCAGGAGATGAGCGTGGAGAAACGCTTCGTTCGCACCTCGCGGTACAGCTCGTTCAGGTGGTTCTCCAGGTAGTGGACGACGCCGTTCGCCCCGATCGCATGGATGCCCGCGATGTACAGGAACGTGCCCTTGCCGTCGAGCCGGGGCAGCCGCGCCAAGTAGCCGATGTCGCCGGCCGTGCCGTCTTCGTCGAGCGGTGAGCGGTACTCGGTCCCGGTCCACAGGTCCGCCAGGTGCCAGGCGTGGTCCTTGCGGAAGCGCAGATTGTCATCGCCTTCGAGCACCTGGGCCACGATCGGGGACAGCCGCGGCCCGCAGATGACCACCAGGTGGTCTCGGTTCAGGTTGACGATGCCGGACGGCGGGATCACCTCGGAGTCGGAGTCGAGCTTCAGGCCCGCGAACAGCTTGCGCAGGTGCTCGTAGTTGCTGAGGTCTTCCCTGGTCACGACCTCGCTTGGGTTCTCCTCCTGCGACTTCCCGGCCTCGTACTTGCCGCCGAGCGCCACCGTCATCGGCCCCAGGCCGAAGAACGCACGCTCCGGCGCGGGGCCGGCCGACGCGAGCTGACCGACACGCCCACGGCTTACGCCGAGCAGAGCAGCAATCTCGGTCTGCGTCATGCCGGACGCCGACGCCTCTTCGATGGCCTCTCGCCGAACACGGGACAGTTCGACCACCCGGTTCTGATAGTCCGCCATCAGGGCAATCGCGGCCTTGGCCCGTTCGATCGGAACGGCGACGTTGGCCACCCGCTCCAGTTCCTCGTGCATGGTCGTCCCTTCACTGCCTAGGGGGGCGAAGCAAGAGTACCGCGAGGGGGACTTGACGCACAGGTGGCGCCTGCCTACCTTGGGTATCGCAAGAAAACGAAAGCCCCCCTAAGCAATGAGAGGGATGGGCTTGGACCTTCTCTGACCTGCTCATATGCAGCGGAGCGACGCCCAATCCGCCAAGAAAGACCGTCGCTCCGCGCCCCGCGAAGGGAGTTCCATCATGCACGGAACGCTTGTGTCGCAGCCATCGCTCACGGTCGGTGCGGTGGAGGAGAACGTGTCGCTGTTCGGCGAGACGGACCCGGGTGAGCCGGAGCCGCGCCTGTCGGTGCGGGTGTCGGTGTCGCTGCGGTTCTTCGACCTGGTGGGCTTGCTGGCCTTCCAGCCCGAGATGGAGCTGACCGCCTCGGACCTACTGAACTCCGAGTCGCTGGCCGAGGCCCTGCGGTACGCGGTGGTGAACTCCGACACCTTCCAGATCGAGGAGTACGCGGAGCTGGCCCGGACCGCGCTGTCGCACCCGCGCCGGCCGTTCCACGCCTACACGCGGCTGGTGGCCGAGGCCGTGACCCGCACGTTCGGGCTCGGCGCGCCGCAGCCGCCGGCCCCGCTCGCCCCGGTCCTGCCCCTGGTCGCCCCGGCGGGTGTGCGGGCGGTGGCGGCGTGAACGCCACGACGACGGCGGCGGGCAACGCCCGGCTGCGGGCCGCGCTGGTGGCCTCGCGGATGACGGTCGAGGCGCTGGCCCACGCGGTGGGCACCGACCCGCGCACGGTGGAGCGCTGGCTGAACGAGCCGGGCCGCATGCCCTACGCCCGGCACGCCCACGCGGTGGCCAAGCTGCTGCACGCCGACCCCTACGAGCTGTGGCCCACCCTCGGCAGCCGCCGCAAGACCACCGCGCAGCCCCGGGACGAACTGCTCGCCTGGTACCCGACCCGGGGCGCCGTCCCGGCCGCGCTGTGGGCGACGGTGCTGCGCGGCGCCACCGACCGGATCGACCTGGCGCTGTCGTGCGGCCTGTTCCTGGCGGACGCCGTGGGAGAGCTGGTGGAGCTGCTGGCCGAGCGCGCCGGCGCCGGGGTGCGGGTGCGCCTGGCGCTGCCGGACCCCACGCTCGCCCCCACCCAGAACGAGGCGACGCGCCTGCTGCTGGTCGAAGACCTCTACGCCCCGCTCCACGAGGTGCCCGGGGTGCGGCTGGTCCGCCACGGCGGGGTGGCGAACGACGTCGTGCGGGCCGATGAGCAGCTGCTCGTGATGCCGAGGGTGGACGGCTGCCCGCCGGCCGCCGCCCCGGTCCTGCACCTCAAGCGCCTCGACCAGGCCCCGCTCACGAGCGCCTACCTCCTCGGCCTGGACCACGTGTTCACCACCGCCACCCCGCTGCTGAACACCCGTAGGTTCACCACCGCCTGACACACCGCCCGGTGAGCGCTCACCACCGCTCATCACCCGCTCACCGGGCACTCACGGGGTGCTCACCGGCCCGGCCGACCGGCCTGGTTTCACCCACGGTCGGCCGGTCTTCAGGGGCACGCGCGGGGCGGTGAACACCCGACTGTTCACCGCCGCTCACGCAGCCGTTCCCGGCGCTGCCCGCCGACCGTTCCCACGTTCCGGGAAGCGCTTCCCGCCCTTTACCCCCAAGCATCGGTCGCCTGCTGACCAGGCATCACGACCCAATCGTTACCCGACTTGCTCACCGCGTTCCCGCCGACCGTTCCCGCGTTCCCGGAAGCGCTTCCCGCCCTTGCAGGAGTAGCTGTGACCAGTCAGAACGGGGCCGGCTCCCGCGCCCCCGAACCACCACCACCCGGAGCTGAAACCCCGCCCCGCGCCGCTGAAACAGGCGCCGCCGTGGGCGGTGAACGCCCCGCCGTGAGCGCCGTTCAGCCGGGTGTTCACTGCCCCGTTCACCCCGCCGCTGAATCGTTCACTGGTGCGGCTGAAGCTCCGGCCCGCGCCGCTGAAACGGCGCCCGGCGGACTTGAAACAGGCCCGGCCGTGAGCGGTGAACGCCCCGCCGTGAGCGCCGGTGAGCACCCGGTGAACACCCCCTCCGCCGGTGCCGCCGAAACGCCGGACGGCGGCGCTGAAGCGGACCCAGACGCGGTTGAAACGGTCCTGCCCGACCCGATCGCCCTCCCGGCGCCGGTGCGGGACGCGCACCGCTCCACCGCCCGGTGGGCCGCCGACCGCTTCCTGAGCGTGATCCGCAGGATCAGCCCGGCGGTGGTGTTCGACCGGTGGGGACAGCCCGTCGGCATCCCCGAGTACGGCTCCCCCGCGTTCGCCGCGCTGGCGCCGGCCGACCCGCGCCGCGAGGCCGCCCTCGTCACGGCCGCCGAGGCCTGGCGCCAGCAGGCGGAGAGCGCCCCGGAGGCGATCCACGCCCGTCTGCGCACGGACCTGGTGCTCGGCGAGCGGGCCCGCGCCGCGTGGGTGGCCGAGGACGAAGCCGCGTGGAAGGACCTCGTGCGGACCGTGCGCGCCTGGTCCAACCACCCCACCGCGTTGGAGCTCGCCGAGCGTCGCACCCGTGCCGCCGAGGCCGCCCACCGCCCGGTGAGCGCCTCGCCCGGGTGGCCGCCGGTAGCGATCCCCGGCCGACCCGGCTGGCACCGCCACCATCGCCCCGACGGCCGGCAGACCGACCTCCCCGACACCACCACCGCCACCCAGCTTGCGGAGAGCGCCTGATGCCCGTCGAACTCCACCTCGCCGCCCCCGGCGGCCGACCACAGACCCGACCGAACCCGATGTACGACCCGGCGGACAGCACCGCCCGGCCCGAACGGCCGGGCCCCGTCCCGGACCCGGAAGTGTTCTGCGGGTGGGTCGGCTCCACCGTCCGCGACCTCGACCCGACCACCGAGGCCGACCCCGTGGGCATCCTGGTCAACCTGCTGTCGGCCGGCGGCGCCGCGATCGGCCCGGGGCCGTTCATGTGGATCGGCAACGACCGCCACCCCGCCCTCATCTGGGCCCTGACCGTCGGCGCCACCGCCGCCGGGCGCAAGGGCGCCGGGACGAACACCGCCAAGCGGCTGTTCAAAGCCGCGGTTCCGGAGTTCCTCGCCTGCAACACCCGCTCCGGCCTGTCCTCCGGCGAGGGCCTGATCGACATGGTCCGCGACGGCGACGGCGACAAGGACCCCGGCGTCACCGACAAGCGCCTGTGGGTCGTGGAGTCGGAGTACGGCGTCACGATGGCCCGGGGACGGCGCGAGGGCTCCTCCCTGAGCGGCATTCTGCGCCAGGCGTGGAACGGCGAGGACTTGGGCGTGATGAACCGGGACGCGCTGCACGCCACCGCCCCGCACATCGCCGTCATCGGCCACATCTCCCCGCGCGAACTGCGGGCGAAGATGCAGGACGCCGAGATGGCCGGCGGCACCTACAACCGCTTCCTGCCGGTCTTCGTCCACCGCAACCTCCTCGACCCCGACGGCCAGGGCGCCCCCGACGAGCTGATCGACAACCTCGCCACCGCATGGCGCACCGTCCTCGCCGACGCCCGCCGCATCGGCGAAGTCCAGCTCAACCAGCAGGCCGCGCAGCTCTGGCGCGACGAGGTCTACCCCGCGCTGTGCGGCGACGAGGCCGACGAGGGCCCGATCGCGGAGTTCACCGCCCGCGCCGCCCCCTACGCCAAGCGCGCCGCCATGGTCTACGCCCTCCTCGACCACACCGACCGCATCGCCGAGACCCACCTGCGCGCCGCCTGGGCCCTGGTCCGGTACGCCCGCGCCAGCGCCGCCCACATCCTCGGCCCCACCGCCGCCGCCAGCACCGGCGACCCGCACCTCGACAAGCTCATCCACGCGGTGAAGACCGCCGGCCCTTCCGGCATGACGCAGTCGCAGGTGCAGGTGCTGCTGAAGCGGCTGAACGCCACCCAGCGCGCCGACGTCACCGCCCGCCTGGTGCAGCTGCCCGGCTTCGCCGCCGCCCAGCTCGCCACCGGCGGACGCCAGCAGACCGTCTACCTCTACGCCCCGCCCGACTGACAGGCGGTCCGGAAAGGCCGAAAAGGCCGGAAAGCCCTCCGACCTGCGGAAACGGCTGGCGGAAAGTGGTCCGCAATGGTCCGCAAAGCCGTCCGCGATCCCCCGGCCCCGAACCTCCCGGCCCCTTTCCGGACCATTCCGGACCACTTTCCGCCACGCAAAACCCCAGCTCAGACCCCTTTACGGCCTTTCCGGCCTTTCCGGACCACCCCGAGAGAACGGATACCACCACCATGCCCACCATCCACGCCCCGTCGACCGCCCGACCGTCCAGAAAACTGGACACCCCACCCGCCACCCCGACGCCCCGCGCCCGCTCCCCACCAAGGCCGCCGGGAAGACACCACCCCCGCCGGCGCCCGGCGGGCGGGTGGCCTCTTCAGGGACCACGCCGCGTCACCGGGGCAGGGCCACACAGGGCCACACAGCCCGCCGTGTGCCCCACACAGCCGCGTGTGACCCCCTGACCTGCCCGTGTGACCCGTGTGGGGCACACGCCCAGGGCCACACAAACCCCCTCCCCGGGCCGCTGAGCCCCACACACAGCCCGCTGTGTGCCCCACACGGGCCACACGGAGACCATCACCCACCGTGACCAACGGAGAGCGCGCCGACCGTCAGGCGTCAGGTGTCAGAAACCGTCTGACGCCGCGGCGGGCCCGGATTCCCCGGGTAACGCGCACGCGCGCGCGAGCTGACGCGTCTGACACCCCGCTCTGACGGCCCTGACACCCCGACTGGCACCCGCTCGGACGGTCCTGACACCTCGCCGCGAGCCGGTTCTGACGGTCCTGACACCCCCCGAACCCCGCCCGCCGGACCGCCCTAACCGTCCTGACACCCCTGACGGCTGCCCTGACACCCCGGCGCCGTCACCCACCGCAGCCAGACCGACCACCGGCCCGCTTGTCGCTTGTCATCCCCACCCCGAAACGGGCCCCACAACCCCGAAACACCCCCCTGACCTGCGCCTTACAGGCGACAGACAGGTGACAGGCGACAGGTGAGGCGACAGGTGCCGCGACAGCCCAACCACCCCCGGAGGAGACCTTGGCCAACCGCCGCACCCCGCCCGACAACCCGCCCGCCGCCGTCCCCCTGCCCACCCGCTTCCTCACCCCCGAGGACATCGCCTCCCTCTTCGGCGTCCCGCTGGAAACCGTCTACCAGTGGCGCCGCAAGCACACCGGCCCACCCGGCTTCCGCGTCGGCCGGCACCTCCGCTACCACCCCGATGCCGTCGCCCAATGGGTCACCGACCAGACCCAACAGGCCGCCTAACCGATCGGGGGCCCGCCAGGGAGGCGGGGAGGCGCCCCGCAGACCCCGCCCGACGCCCCAAAAGCGGCTCCTCTCCCGGCCCCGGACGCCTCCCTCCTTGCCCCACCACACACACCCGCCCGGCGCCCAACCGGTCAGCCCACCCCGACCGGCCGCCGGCCAGCCGCCATGCGGGCCATCCCCGCGACGCTCCCCATCACCACCCCCGGGCGCTGGCCCGGCCGTCGTTCGCCGGGCCGCTCCAGCCCCTCCCCCGAGGACCGCCGAACGCCCCGCCCCGCTCGACTACACCCACCACGCGACCTGCGGAAACGCCTCGACTACAGGCCCGACTACACCCCGACTACAGCCCCGACAACAGAGGAGCGGCCCATGGCCGGCCACATCCAAGACCGCTGGTACAAGACCGAGACCGGCCCCGACGGCAAGCCGCGGCGCGTCCGCACCGACCGCTACGGCACCGGCAAGCGCTACCGCGCCCGCTACATCGGGCCCGACGGCACCGAGAAGAGCAAGAGTTTCCCCGACCGCCAGAAGCGGCAGGCGGACCAGTGGCTCGCCCAGATCGAGGCGGACATGGCGCGCGGCCAGTTCATCGACCCGAACGCGGGCCGGGTGACCGTGAAGCAGCACGCGGAGAAGTGGCTGGCGTCGCTCAGCATGGACCCGCAGTCGTACGTCAGCACCGAGCAGCGGATTCGGCTGCACGTGGTGCCGCACCTGGGGACCCGGCCGCTCAGCTCGCTCCGGCCGTCGGACATCCGCGATTGGCTGGTGACGCTGGCCGAGCAGGGGCTCTCCCCCGCCTCCCAGCGCGTGGTGTTCGCCAACCTGGGGACCATGCTCACGGCGGCGGTGGAGGATCGGCTGATCCCGAACAACCCGTGCCGGTCGACGTCGGTCCGGGCCCCGAAGCTGGCGCCGCGCCGCCTGGTCCCGTGGGTCCGGGAGCGGGTGCTCGCCGTGCGTACGACGTTCCCGGCGTGCTACCGGCCGATGGTCGACCTGGCCGGCGGCTGCGGTCTGCGGCAGGGGGAGATCTTCGGCCTGGCCGTGGGCGACGTCGACTTCGCCGAAGGCGTGGTGCACGTGAACCGGCAGGTCCGGCTGATCCGGAACCGCCCGGTGTTCTCCCTGCCGAAGGGCAACAAGACCCGCAAGGTGCCGTTGCCCGTCTCGGTCGCGCGGGCCCTGCGGGCGCATCTCGCCGCCCACGCTCCGGTCCCCGTCACGCTCCCGTGGCGCGACGTCGACGGGCCGCCGGTCACGGCGGAGCTGCTGTTCGTCGACGGCAAGGGGAGGCAGCTCAACCGCAACCGCTTCAATCGGGACGTCTGGCACCCGGCCCTCACTGCGGCCGGCGCCCTGCCCGGCCGGGAGAACGGGATGCACGCGCTGCGGCACTTCTACGCCTCGGTGCTGCTGGACGCCGGGGAGAGCATCAAGGCACTGAGCGAGTACCTGGGGCACCACGACCCGGGCTTCACGCTCCGGACCTACACCCACCTCATGCCGAGCAGCGAGAAGCGCACCAAAGAGGCCGTCGACTCCGCCTTCGGAGAGGGCCCCGAGGCGGCCGACGGCCCGGAGACGGCCCAGGGCGCCGCGTAGGACCACATCGCGGCAGGTCAGCGGCCAACTAGGCTGACTTGAACAAGTTCTGACGCGCGACCAGCCGAAGCCCGCAGGGGCCCGCCGGATCCTCCGGCGGGCCCCTGCGGCGTCGGTGCCCGGTCAGGGGCGGGTGTAGGCGGCCAGCTCGGGGACGGCGGCGAAGCCGGCGCCGTAGGCGCTGACGCCGCGGCCGTAGGCGCCCAGCAGGACACCGGGGGCCTCGCCCGCGAGCACCCAGCCGTACTCGGACTCGCGGTAGCGGAACGGCTGCGGCAGCCCGTTCACCGGGAGGCTGAGGGTGGACCAGCCGGGGCCCTCCAGGTCGTCGGCGAGGTCCCAGGCGAGGGCGGACTGCTGGTCCAGCCAGTCCTGGCGCCGCGCGCGGTCCAGCTGGCCCGGCCAGGTGGCGGCGAGCAGGCCGGAACCCGCCAGCCAGGCGGCGGAGGAGGCGGACGTCGCCTCCAGGGTGCCGGTGTTGTCGGCGCTGCGCCGGCTCTCCCGCCGGGCGACCGTGACGACGACGGCGAACTTCCGCACGTCGCGCGGCTCGTACTGGCGGGCCGGCTCCTCGCCGTGGCCGAGGCTGCCGTAGTCGACGGTGCCGTGGGCGCCCGCCCGCGGACCGCCGAAGCCGCTCGGCAGCAGGAAGCGGCGGCCGGACCAGCCCTCGTCCAGGCCGTACCAAGGGAAGTCCGCGGACAGGTACGGCACCAGCGGGTCCGCCGGGCCGGCCTGTCCGCCGACCACGGGTCCGCCGGCCGTGGCCGTCCCGACCGCCTGACTCGTCGCGTCCATCCCCGGGGCCTCCTCAAACGACGTTTGCCTGCCGTGGCGCGCTCCCATCGTGGCGCACCGCGGCGTCCCCGCCCACCGCCTTCGGCCCGGACGGGACCGGAAAGTGACCGACGGCGCAGCGGGAACAATCAGCACAATAGCGGCGCACACGCCGCCGCCCCGCCCAACCCTGGGGTCGGCGGGGCGGTGGGGTTCGGGATTCAGGTCGCGTCGGGGTCGAACGGGGGGCGCTCGCCGGGGGCGAGCGGGGCTGCGGCGGGCGCGGCGGCCGGGGCCGGGACGGCGGACTTGTCGAAGGAGACGCTGCCCGCGCGGCCGGTGCCGTTCACCGGGGCGGCCGGCTTGTCGTCCAGCACCGAGCGGATGTCGAGGGTGTCCCGCATCTCCTTGAGGCCCAGCGGGTCCTCCTCGCCGCCCATCAGCTGCTTGCGCACGAAGGTCTTCGGGTTGAGGTCCTCGAACTCGAAGTCCTTGAACTCCGGACCCAGCTCGCTGCGGATGTCCTCCTTCGCGGTGTCCGCGAAGGACCGGATCTTCCGGATGAAGCCCATGGTGTCCTGGATCAGCTTCGGCAGCTTGTCCGGACCGAAGACCACGATGGCCATGATGGCCAGGGTCAGGATCTCCAGTGTGCCCACGTCGCTGAACACCAAAGCTCCCTAAGCTCGCGATCGGATCGGACAAACGCTCCTCACAGCGTAATGGCCATCGGCGGGTCCATGACCCCCGGTGTGATGAAGCCGTGGTGAAGACCCGCCGATGATCCGGTCCGCGAGGGGCCGGTGGGACCTATCTGTTCTCGTGGTGCAGACCGGCGACACCGGAGCTCGGAGAGCGCTCCGGCAGCTCGTGCGGCGGCGTCGCGCCCCGGGTGACCGCCACCGGGCGCAGCAGCAGGTCCACCGCCGGCACCTGGGCGTTCATCGGGACCGGTCCGCCCCGGCCGCCGGCCGGGCTGACCGTGGTGCCGTGCTGCTCGTCGCCGGGGCCGGCGATGTTGCCGACGCCGCCGAGGGTCACCGCGGCGACCGAGAAGGCGCCGGCCGCGGCGAAGACGAAGCGCCGCCCGCGCGCCGGGGCCTGCCGGACCACCGGGACGGCCGCGGCCGCCGCCAGCGGCTGGACCGGGGCGCCGGGGCGCGGCGAGCGCCGTCCGATCAGCGGGCGCAGCACCGAGCCGCGGCCGAAGGCCCGGGGGTCGACGCCGGGCACCGGCGCGTCGGCGCCCAGCGCGCCCGCGCCGAAGGAGGCTCCGGCGCCGCGGCCGAACGAGCCGCCGTCCAGCCGGCTGCCACCGAGGGTGCCGGGGGCGGCGACGCCGCCGCCGGGCAGGTCGTCGTCGTCCCGGTGCGGGCGGTCGGAGCGCGGCTGCCGCTCGTCCTCCGGGAGCGCGCCGACGGCCATCAGCCGGGCCATCAGCGAGGCGGAGGGGCCGGGCGTGCCGGTGCGGGTCAGCAGGTGCTTGACGGCGCGGCCCTCGTCGGCCTCGGCCAGGCACTGCGGGCAGGTCGCCAGATGGGCCTGGACGCGCTCGCGCGAGTCGTGGCCGAGTTCACCGTCCACGAAGCCGGACAGCCGCTCCCCGAGGTGGTGCTCCTCGGCGGCGGGCTCGACGGCCCGCACGGCGACGGCGCGCAGGGCCGGCTCGGCCTGCGGGGCGGGCTGCGGAGCGTCGGGCGGCACGGGTCCGTCCTGGCTCCGGCGGCCCAGCGCGGGCCAGCCGGCACGGCGGGTGGCGGTGCGGCCGGGCGTCTCCGGGTGGCCCGGCCCCGATCGGCCGGTTCCGCTCACGATCGCCTCCGTCCGCGCCCGCCCGGCGCGACCGCGGCCCCGCCGACGGCTGCGCCGACCGGCACCGGCTGCTCCTCGGCACCGCCGCCGCGGCGCTCACGGCCGGGGGCCGAGCCGGGGGCGCGGTGCTTGAGCGCGGCGCGCAGGTGCGAGCGGCCGCGGTGGATGCGGCTGCGGACGGTGCCGAGCTTGACGCCGAGCGTCGCCGCGATCTCCTCGTAGGAGAGGCCCTCGATGTCGCAGAGGACGACGGCGGCGCGGAACTCGGGCGCCAGGGTGTCCAGCGCGTGCTGGACGTCGGCGTCGAAGTGGGTGTCGCTGAAGTGCTGGGCCGGGCTGGGCTCGCGGGAGGCGAGCCGCTCGGCCGCGTCCTCGCCGAGCGCGTCGAAGCGGATGCGCTGGCGGCGGCGGACCATGTCCAGGAACAGGTTGGTGGTGATCCGGTGCAGCCAGCCCTCGAACGTGCCGGGGGTGTAGGTGGACAGCGAGCGGAACACCCGGACGAAGACCTCCTGGGTGAGGTCCTCGGCGTCGTGCTGGTTGCCCGTCAGACGGTAGGCCAGGCGGTAGACGCGGGCACTGTGGGCCTCGACGATCTCCTCCCAGGTGGGGGGAGTCCAGGTCTGCGCGTCGGGGCCCTCGGCGAAGGTGGCGAGGGCGGGGGCCTCGGCGGTGCCGGCGGCGGGCGCCTCGGGCGCGGCGGCCGGCTGGTCCAGGGTGGAGTGCGCAGGCTGGTTCATCACGGGCTTCGGCGTACGGGCCGACGCGGTGCCGCGGAAGTGCCGCCGCACGGGGACGTCGCCCTCGGCCACACCTCCTCGGTCGGCTCTTCTGCCCAGCAGGGCCACCACCATATCCACCTCGCCCGTCAAGCCCGGATAAGAAGCGTCCGGGACCGGCCGACCCGGACGACCGGCCCGGAGGGTGTCCGGGACGTCCTGTTCACGCGGTCCCTGCTCCACCAACGGCCCGCCGCCGTACGCGGTTCCCGTCCGGCCAGTAATCTGTGGCAGGAAATATCGACATCCGCTCGGCGCCGGGCCGTCACCCGGGGCTCCGAAAGAGGCAGCCATCAGCGAGTTCGGGCCCGCACGCGCGGCTCTCGCCGACACCTACGTCGGCGAGGACGCGGTGCTGACCTACGCCCGGGCGCAGTCCGCGCGGACCGGGATCCGGGCGATCGGGCCGAGCGGCGGCGCCTGCCTGCGGCTGCTGGCCGCCGCGCTGGACGCCAAGGCGGTGGCCGAGATCGGCACCGGCACGGGCGTCTCCGGGGTGTACCTGCTGCGCGGGATGCGGCCGGACGGGGTGCTCACCACCGTCGACTCCGAGCCGGTGCGCCAGCAGTTGGCGAAGGAGGCCTACCAGGCGGCCGGGTTCGCGGCCAACCGGTCGCGGTTCATACCGGGCCGGGCGCTGGACGTGCTGCCGCGGCTCGCGGACGGCCAGTACGACCTGGTGTTCTGCGACGGCGACCCGGCGGAGTCCCGGGAGTACCTGTCGGAGTCCCTGCGGCTGCTGCGGCCGGGCGGGATGGTCTGTTTCGAGGGCGTGTTCCAGGAGGGCCGACTGGCCGAGCCGGAGCTGCGGGACCCGCAGACGCAGTCGGTGCGGGACCTGGTCCAGGCCGTCCGGGAGAGCGAGTCGCTGCTGCCCGCGCTGCTGCCGGTCTCGGACGGGCTGCTCTGCGCCGTGAAGCGCTAGGGCCGCGAAGCCCCCGGACCACGGGGCGGTGGCACGGGCCGGGCCGGAAAAGTACGGGGCCCGGGCCGACACGACGGTCGTACCCGGGCCCGGCAGCACATCTCCAGGAGATGGCGAGCACCTGCTGCGGTCAGCCGCAGGCCTTCTTCAGGGCCTCGCCGAGGGCGTCGGCCTCGTCAGGCGTGAGCTCCACCACGAGGCGTCCGCCGCCTTCGAGCGGAACGCGCATGATGATGCCCCGCCCCTCTTTGGTGACTTCGAGCGGGCCGTCACCCGTCCGCGGCTTCATGGCCGCCATGCTCGTTCCCCTTCCTGCAACCGCTCAGCTACGCACCGGCAGTCCGTCCACCGCCGGTATCGAACGCATTGATCGGAAGCCATTATCCCGCATGCCACGGCCTGATGACCAACATCACTCTCGGTGCAACCTCGTCCGGACCACCGCATTACCGCACAATTTCCGGCATAAGCCCCGGCGCGGCGGTGGTCCCCGCACCGCCGAAAGGTGCGATACCTCACACTCCCCAGGCGGCCCGGCCCTCCGGCATCCTGGCAGCGACGATCAGAGCCGATCACGAGCAGGGAGCCCTCGCCCATGTCCGATTCCGTGCTGTACGAGCTGGACGGCGGCCTGGCCGTCATCACCGTCAACCGCCCCGAGGCGATGAACGCGCTGGACGTGGCGACCAAGGTGGCGCTGCGCGACACCGTGACCGCCGCCGCCGAGGACCCGGCGGTGCGGGCGGTGCTGCTGACCGGCGCGGGCGACCGCGCGTTCTGCGTCGGGCAGGACCTCAAGGAGCACCTGGGCCTGCTGAAGCGGGCCGAGGAGACCGGCGAGGGCGCGCTGAAGACCGTCGCCGAGCACTACAACCCGCTGCTGCGGGCGCTGGCCGGGATGCGCAAGCCGACGGTGGCGGCGGTCGGCGGGGTGGCGGCCGGGGCGGGCGCCTCGCTGGCCTTCGCCTGCGACTTCCGGATCCTCGCGGACACCGCCGGCTTCAACACCGCGTTCGCCGGGATCGCGCTGACCGCCGACTCCGGGGCGTCCTGGACGCTGCCGCGGCTGGTCGGGCACGCGAAGGCGACCGAGCTGCTGATGCTGCCGCGCACCGTGAAGGCGGCCGAGGCGATGGAGCTGGGCCTGGCCACCAAGGTCGTACCGGCCGCCGAACTGGCCGCCACCGCCCGGGTGTTCGCCAAGGAGCTGGCCGAGGGCCCGACGGTCGCGTACGGCGCGATCAAGGAGTCGCTGGCCTACGGCGCGTCGCACTCGCTGAGCGAACTGCTCGACAAGGAGGACGAGCTGCAGACGCTGGCCGGCGAGAGCGAGGACCACCGGATCGCGGTCCGCGCCTTCATCGCCAAGGAGAAGCCGACGTACCTCGGGCGGTAGCACCCGGCGCGGTGGCACCGCGCCCGGCGCTACCCCGCGGGGGCGGTCCGGACGTGGCAGTCGGCGAGGTGGTCGTCGACCAGTCCGCAGGCCTGCATCAGCGCGTACGCGGTGGTCGGGCCGACGAACCGGAAGCCGGCCTTCTTCAGGGCCTTGGCCAGCTCCGTGGACTCGGGCGTGACGGCCGGCACCTCGCCGAGCGTGCGGGGCGCCGGCCGGTCCGGGTCCCCGGCGAACCGCCAGATCAGCGCGTCCAGTCCGCCCTCCAGGTCGCGGGCGACCCGGGCGTTGGCGATCGCCGCCTCGATCTTGGCCCGGTTGCGGATGATGCCGGTGTCGGCGAGCAGCCGCTCGACGTCGGCCTCGCCGAACTCCGCCACCTCGGCGATCCCGAAGCCGGCGAAGGCCGCCCGGAAGCCCTCGCGGCGGCGCAGGATGGTGATCCAGGACAGGCCGGACTGGAAGGCCTCCAGGCAGACCCGCTCGAACAGCGCGTCGTCGCCGTGCACCGGGCGGCCCCACTCGGTGTCGTGGTAGAGCCGGTAGTCGTCCGCCGAGTCGCCCCAGCCGCAGCGGCGCAGCCCGTCCGCACCGAGGACGGCGCCGCCGGGCCCGGTGCTCACGAACGTTCCTCGGGCCTGGCGTCCTCGGGGCCCGCCGCCGGGGCGGGCGGCACCGAAGCGGCCTTGGTGAGGGCGACGGCGGGCTCGACGATCCGGGCGAACTCCTCCAGGCCGGGCAGCGGGTCGCCGCCGGGCTCCGGGCGGTCGTCCGCCTCGACCGCGCCGCGCACCGCGGCCAGCCCCTCCAGTTCGGCGATCCGCTCGTCGCGGTGGGCGAGTTCGGCGCCCAGCCGGTCGAGGACGTCGTCCACCTCGTCCATCCGGTAGCCGCGCACGGCCATCGGCAGGCGCAGCGCCTCGACGTCGCCCCGGTCCAGCGGGCGGTCCTGCGGCAGCCGGGCGGAGATACGGTCCTGCACGGCCTCCGGCAGCGAACCGCCACCGCCGAGCGCCACCAGCGCGGCGCCGCCGACCACCACGGCCATCGCCGCCACGATCACCCAGAACACGAGCGGTCCTCCCGATTTTCCGGCCGGCCCCGACTGGAGTGGGATCATGGTCCCGATGGGCCGGGGGCCATCATCGCACCCGAAGCAGCTGTGGAGGAGACATCGGTGGCACTGCGCCTGGGACCACGGGAATTCGGCGACGACGAGCTGGTGATCATGGCGATCGTCAACCGGACGCCGGACTCCTTCTTCGACAGGGGCGCGACCTTCGCCGACGAGGCCGCGTTCGCCGCGGCCGACCGTGCGATGGCCGAGGGCGCCGCGATCCTGGACATCGGCGGGGTGAAGGCCGGGCCGGGTGACGAGGTGACCGTCGAGGAGGAGCTGCGGCGCACCGTGCCCTTCGTGGCGGAGCTGCGCAAGCGCCACCCCGAGGCGGTGATCAGCGTCGACACCTGGCGGCACGAGGTCGGCGAGGCGGTCTGCGAGGTGGGCGCCGACCTGCTGAACGACGCCTGGGGCGGCGTGGACCCGCGGCTGGCCGAGGTGGCCGCCCGGTACGGCGCCGGGCTGGTCTGCACCCACGCGGGCGGCGCCGAGCCGCGCACCCGGCCGCACCGGATCGGCTATGAGGACGTGATGGCGGACATCCTGCGGGTGACCGTCGGGCTGGCCGAGCGGGCGGTGGAGCTGGGCGTGCGGCGGGACGCGGTGATCATCGACCCGGGGCACGACTTCGGGAAGAACACCCGGCACTCGCTGGAGGCGACCCGGCGGCTGCCGGAGATGACCGCGACCGGGTTCCCGGTGCTGGTGTCGCTGTCCAACAAGGACTTCGTCGGCGAGACCCTCGACAAGCCGGTGAACGAGCGGCTGCTCGGCACGCTGGCGACCACGGCGGTCTCCGCCTGGCTGGGCGCCCGGGTGTACCGGGTGCACCAGGTGGCGGAGACCCGGCAGGTGCTGGACATGGTCGCCTCGATCCGCGGCACCCGCCCCCCGGCGGTCGCCCGCCGGGGACTGGCCTGAGGCCGGC
>NZ_JBHVIV010000050.1:0-66513 GCF_042799475.1 Kitasatospora sp. NPDC057692
CGCCGGGGCGGGGACCGGACGGCGGGCCGCCGGGGCGGCGGGGCCGGGCAGGCCGGGGCCCGAGTCGGTCACCTCGATCCGCAGCAGGTCGCCGCTGATCGACGCGGTGACCTGGTAGCCGTCGTCGGGGCGGCCGCCCGCGCCGTGCTCGACGGCGTTGGCGCAGGCCTCGCTGAGGGCGACGCCGAGGTCCTGGGCGATCTGCGGATCGACGCCCGCGGTCGCCATCGCGCCCAGCAGTATGCGGCGGGCCAGCGGCACGCTGGCCGGGTCGCGCTTGAGGTGCAGAGTCCACCAGATGTCCACGGGAGGTCCCTCCTGGCTGCGGCTCCACATATAACGAGGTATCTCCGGGCGGTGCGCAGGTGAACCGCGCCGGGGGTCCGCCACCGCCCGTTCGGCGGATGGACGGGGGGACGGGCATGTGCCGGGCGGCGCACGTCCGGGGGGCGCGCGGGCCGGTGCGCGGGGCCGATCGGGGCATTCGTAGGGATTTCCCACCCTGCCGGTCCGGTGGCCGTACGCGATGAGATGATGTCCCGGCCATGACTGCCCCAGCCGCCGCCCCGCACCCGGGCGCCCCCGCACCGGACGCGCCGGTGGGGGCCGCCGCCTGGGACCTGCGGCTTGCCCGGGCGGTCCCGTTCGCCCTGGTGAGCACGCTGATCGCGGCGGCCGGGCACGCGCTGGCGGGCGGCGGGGACGTCGCCCTTCCCGCGCTCTCGACGGGTTTCACCGCCTCCCTGGTGCTCGCCGCCGCCCTCGGCCGGCGGGAGCGCTCGCTCGGCGCGATCGCCGGGGCGCTGGCGGCGGTCCAGTTCGGGCTGCACTGCCTCTTCCACTCCTTCGGCGGCCACGCGGCCACCGGCGCGGCCGGTGCGCACCACGGCGGCCCGCTGGGCTCCGGCCCGCTGACCCTGCCGCAGGTGGCCGGCCGGCTGATCTGCAACGAGGCCCGGCCCGGCACCCTGGCCGGCCTGCCCGGCAGCCCGACCGCCGAGCAGCTGGTCGCCGGCGCGGGGCTGGACCCGCAGGCGTACGCGACCGCGCCCTGGTGGCAGGGCGGGGTGCTCGGGATGACGCCGACGATGCTGGCGGCCCACCTGGCCGCGGCCCTGGTCGCCGGCTGGTGGCTGCGGCGCGGCGAGGCGGCGCTCTGGCGGCTGGTGCGGATCGCCGCGTCGGCCGCGTGCGCCCACGGGGCGGAGCCGCTGCGCACCGCGTGCGCGCTGGCCGCGGTGCTGCTGCGCGGCCTGTTCGGCCTGCCGGCCGGCCCGGTCGGCAGGTCCGGCGGCCGCGGCGGGGACGACCCGCTGCCGGCCGGTGCCGCGCTGCGGCACAGCGTGGTGCGGCGCGGGCCGCCGCTCGGGGCCCTCGCGTACTGACCCGCCCCCGGTCCCCCGGTCCCCCACCGGTTCCGGCCCGACGGCGGACGGGTGTACGCGGCAGCCGAGCCGTACCCGCCCACGCGTGCGGTCCTACGGCCTCCCCCACCTCGTCCCCACGCCGCGCGGCCCCGCCGTGGCACGGATCCTCCCGTGCCCGGGAGCGGGCCTGCCCGCCGAGCCTCCGAACGGAGACACGAACCCCATGCGTGCCCTTTCCCCCCGCCGTACCGCCGCCGTCGCCCTCGCCTCAGCCGCCGCGGTGGTGGCGCTGGCCGGACCCGCCTCCGCGCACGTCACCGTGAACCCGGGCAGCGCCGAGCAGGGCGGCTACACCGCCGTCGACTTCCGGGTCCCGAACGAGAACGACGCCGCCGGCACCGTGAAGCTGGAGGTCAACCTCCCGCTGGACCACCCGCTGGCCTCCGTCCGCACCCAGCCGCTGCCGGGCTGGACCGCCGTGGTCGAGAAGTCCAAGCTGGACAAGCCGATCAAGGTGCACGGCAACGACGTCAACGAGGCCGTCTCCAAGATCACCTGGACCGCCGACGCGGGTGTGAAGATCGCCCCCGGCCAGTTCCAGGAGTTCCGGGTCTCGCTCGGCCCGCTGCCGGCCGACGCCGACTCGCTGGTCTTCAAGACGCTGCAGAGCTACGAGAACGGCGACGTCGTCCGCTGGATCGACGAGGCCAAGGACGGCCAGCCGGAGCCGGCCAAGCCCGCCCCGGTGCTGAAGCTGACCAAGGCCGCCTCCGGCGACGGCCACGGCGTGACCGCCTCCCCGTCGGCCGGCGCCGCCGCCCAGACCCACGGCGACTCGGCCGCCGGCGGGAGCGCCGCTTCCGACGACAAGGCCAGTGACTCCACCGCCCGGGTGCTCGGCGTCGTCGGCATCGTCGTCGGCGTGATCGGCACCGCCGTCGGCGTCCTCGGCCTGCGCCGCAAGAGCGGCGGCTCGGCCTCCTGACCCCCGCACCGGCGGGGCCGCGCCCGGCGCCCTCGGCGGGCCGTGCCCGTCTCCGGGCGCGGCCCCGCCGGTGATCCACCGCACACGATCGGACCTCTCCCATGCCCCGCTCCGCCCGCACCCCCCGCACCGCCCGGCTGGCCGGCGCCGCCGCCGTCGCCCTGGCCGCCGCGCTCACCCTGACCGCCTGCGGCTCCGACGGGGGCGGTAGCACCTCCCCCGCCAAGGTCGTCCAGCAGAAGGCCGACTCGCCCTACGAGGGCACCGTGCTCGGCAAGAACTTCGAGAAGCCGGACCTCCAGCTGACCGACACCTCCGGCCAGCCGTACGACCTGCGCCAGAAGACCAACGGCAAGACCACCCTGCTCTTCTTCGGCTACACCAGCTGCCCGGACGTCTGCCCGACCACCATGGGCGACATCGGCGTGGCGATGAAGAAGCTCTCCCCGGAGGAGCGGCAGAAGGTCAACATCGTGTTCGTCTCCACCGACCCGCAGCGCGACACCCCGCAGGTGCTGCGGACCTGGCTGGACTCGATGGGCAGCGACTTCATAGGCCTGACCGGCGACCTGGAGAAGGTGAAGGCGGCCGCCAAGACGCTCGGCATCCTGATCGAGGACCCGGTGACCAACGCGGACGGCACCGTCACCTCCACCCACGGCGCCCAGGTGCTGGCCTTCCTGCCCTCCGACGACAAGGCGCACCTGCTCTACCTGAGCGGCACCGAGGTGAAGACCTTCGAGCACGACCTGCCGCTGCTCGCCAAGGGAGTCGCCGCGTGAAGGGCGCCCGCGGCTTCCGCCGGACGGCACTCGCCGGGGCGGCGCTGGCGACGGCACTGGGCGCCGGAGCGATCCTGGTCGCCTGCGGCGCCGGCGACACCTCCGGCGGCGCGGCGGCCCGGCTGAGCGTCGCGGACTCCTACATCCCGCTCCCGCCGACCGGCGGGATGGCGGCCGGCTACCTGACCGTGCGCAACGAGGGCGGCCAGGGCGACGAGCTGGTCAAGGTCTCCAGCCCCGGCGCCTCGTCGGTCACCATGCACCGCTCCACCGCCACCACCATGGAGCAGGTCGACAAGCTGGACGTCCCCGCGCACGGCGCGTTGCAGCTCTCCCGCGGCGGCAACCATCTGATGATCATGGGATGGCAGAAGGCGCCCGTCCTCGGCGACGAGGTCGAACTCGACCTGACCTTCACCAGGACCGGCACCATCTCGGTGAAGGTGCCGGTCAAGGAGCTCACCTACCGCCCCGGCCAGCAGTAAGGGACCCGCACGATGCTCATCGCACCGGGACTGACGGGACCGCGGGGACGGCGGATCGCCGGGGTGATCGGCGTGCTCGGCGCCGTCCTCGCGCTGCTGCTCGGCGGCGCCGGACCGGCCGCCGCGCACGCCACCCTGCAGTCCACCGACCCCGGGCAGAACGCCGTCCTGCCCACCGCGCCGCCGTCCGTCACCCTGACCTTCAGCGAGGCCGTCTCGCTCTCCTCGGACTCGGTGCGGGTGCTCGACCCGTCCGGCAAGGCCGTGGACGCGGGCAACCCGGCGCACGCCGACGGCAAGGACAACACCGCCCGGGTCGGGCTCGGCACCGGACTCGCCAACGGCACCTACACCGTCGCCTGGCGGGCCGTTTCGGACGACTCGCACCCGATCGGCGGGGCGTTCACCTTCTCCATCGGCGCGCCCTCGGCCACCACCGTCTCCACCACCGCGCTGCAGAGCGCCGAGGCGGACGGCCTGGTCGCCGCGCTCTACGGCACCGGCCGGGCGGTCGCCTACGGGGCGTTCGCGCTGCTCGCCGGCGCGGCCGCCTTCGTGCTGCTCTGCTGGCCGGCCGGGGCGGCCCGGCGCCCGGTGCAGCGGCTGCTGATGGGCGGCTGGGTGGCGCTGCTGGTCTCCACGGTCGCGGTGCTGATGCTGCGCGGCCCGTACGAGCGGGGCTCGGGGATCGGCAAGGCCTTCGACCTGTCGCTGGTGCGCGCCACCCTGGACGAGCGGATCGGCACCGCGCTGGCCGCCCGGCTGCTGCTGCTCGCGGCGAGCGGGGTGTTCCTGTCGCTGCTGGTCGGCCAGCTCGGCCAGCAGCCGGCCGCCCGCGCCGGGGGCGGGGCCCGCGCCGACGGGGCCGGGCCGACGGACGGCGACGCCGAGGAGGCCGAGCTGCGGGAGCTGGAGCGGCGCGCCGCCGAACGCCCGCAGCGCGAGGCCCGGCTGGGCCTCGGGGTGGCCGGGCTGGTGCTGGCCGTCGCGCTCTCGGCGACCTGGGTCGGCGCCGACCACGCCTCGGTGGGCATCCAGGTCTGGCTGGCGCTGCCGCTCGGCATGCTCCACCTGGTCGCGATGGCGCTCTGGCTGGGCGGCCTCGCGGCCATGCTGGTCGGGCTGCGCGAGGGGATCGGCGCGGACGTCGCAGAGCGCTTCTCGAAGATCGCGTTCGGCGCCGTCCTGGTGCTGGCCGGCACCGGCCTGTACCAGTCCTGGCGCGGCCTCGGCAGCTGGGGCGCGCTGACCGGCACCGACTACGGGCGGCTGCTGCTGGTGAAGACCGGCTGCGTGATCGCCATGCTCGGCGCCGCCTGGATGTCCCGTAGCTGGCTGGCCCGGCTGCGGGCCACCCCGGAGGAGGCGGCCGAGGTCGCCCCGGCGGCGGTCGCCGTCGCGGCCGGCGGCTCCGCCGGCGCGGACCGCACCAAGAGCGCCCAGAGCGGCAAGAACGGCAAGAACGGCACAGACGGCGACGGAGCCGAGGACGACGAGGCCGGCCCGGACGGCGCGGACTCCGACGACCCGGTCCGCCGGGCCCAGCTGGCCCGGCAGCGGGCCGCCCGGGAGAACGCCGACCGGGCCCGCGGGCTCACCCCGACCCGCGCCGGGCTGCGCCGCTCGGTGCTGGTCGAGGCCGCCGTCGCGGTGGCCGTGCTGGTCGCCACCACCCTGCTCACCAACGCCCCGCCCGGGCGGGTGGCGGGCGAGGTCAAGGCCGGGGCCGCCAACGGCACCGCCCCGGCGGCCGGCACCACCGGCGGCGCGTCCGCCCCGCAGACGGCACCGGGCCGAACGGTGGAGCTGGCGCTCCCGTACGACACCAAGGGCCGTACGCCGAACGCCAAGGGCACCGCGACGGTCACCCTCGACCCGGCGGCCACCGGGTCGAACGAGGTGCACCTGAAGCTGGACGGCACGGACGGGCAGCCGGTCGAGGTGCCGGAGGTGCAGCTCGCCTTCACCCTGCCGGACCGCGACCTCGGCCCGCTCACCGTCCCGCTGACCGGCGAGGGCACCGGGCGCTGGACCGGGACGGCGCAGCTGCCGCTCGCCGGGAACTGGGTGGTGTCGGTGGTCATCAGATCCTCCGACATCGACCAGACCACGGAGATCAAGCAGCTGAAGATCGGATAGGGCGGACCACCTCCATGGAGACCAGCACCGACAGCACGGTCCAGCAGGACGCCACCGGCGGGCGCCCCGCCTCCGGCCTCACCCGGCGGGCCCTGCTGGGCACCGCCGGGGCGGGCCTGGTGGTCGGCGCGGGCGCCGGCGCCGCCGCGGACCGGCGCGACCCGGCGACCGGGCCGAAGGCGCCCGGCCCCGCCCACGGCCTCGGGCCCGCCCGGGTGGCGTTCCACGGCGAGCACCAGGGCGGGATCCTCGAACCCCAGCAGGCCCGGGTCCAGCTGGCCGCCTTCGACCTGGCCGGCGGGGTCGGCCGGGACGGCCTGCGCGCGCTGTTGAAGCGCTGGTCGCGGACGGCCGCCCTCATGGCCGTCGGCGAGCCGGCCGACGAGTTCGAGAACCAGGTCGCCCTGGACGCCGGCCCCTGCTCGCTCACCGTCACCCTCGGCTTCGGCGCGGGCCTGTTCGACAAGGCCGGTCTGGCCGACCGCCGACCGGCCGGGCTGGAGCCGCTGCCCGCCTTCCCGGCCGACGCGCTGGACCCGGCGCGCGGGGACGGCGACCTGTTCGTGCAGATCGGCGCCGACGACGCGCTGGTGGCCGTGCACGCCCTGCGGGTGCTGCAGCGCCAGGCGGCCGGCACCGCGGCGCTGCGCTGGCAGGCGTCCGGCTTCGCCCGGACGCCCGGTGCCACCGCCCACCCGATGACCGGGCGCAACCTGATGGGCCAGATCGACGGCACCAACAACCCGCAGCCCGCCGAGGAGGGCTTCGCGGCCAAGGTGTTCGTCACCGCCGGGGGAGAGCAGCCGGCCTGGCTGGCCGGCGGCTCGTTCCTGGTGTTCCGGCGGATCCGGATGCTGCTGGACAACTGGGAGGCGCTGCCGGTGGACCGCCAGGAGCGGGTGATCGGACGGCGCAAGTCGGACGGCGCCCCGCTCGGCGCGCCCGCCGAGGCGGGCGAGCGGACGCCGGTGGACCTCGCCGCGCAGGGGGCGGACGGCGCGCTGGCCATCCCGTCCGACGCGCACATCCGGGTCGCGGCGCCGGCCGCCAACGGCGGGGCGGCCATGCTGCGGCGCGGGTTCTCGTACCACGACGGGCTGCTGGCCGACGGCTCGCCGGACGCCGGGCTGCTCTTCCTCGCCTTCCAGGCCGACCCGCGCAAGGGGTTCACGCCCGTGCAGCGCAAGCTGGCCCGGGGCGACGGGCTCTCCCGCTTCCTGCGGCACGAGGCGAGCGGCGTGTACGCCGTCCCGCCGGGCGCACCGGAGGGCGGGTACGTCGGGCAGACCCTGCTCGACTGACCCCGCTCGACCGACCCTGCTCGACCGACCCCGCCCCGCCCGACCTGGCCCGGCCGGCCGGTTGTCCACCGGTTGTCCGTCCCCCTCCCACGGAGCGGAACGCGGTCACGGGAGGAGGGCGGAGTGGCTAAGGTGACTCCTTTCGGCGGTCCGCCGTTCTTTCCCACAGGTCCCGTTCCCCTTGGAGGCGTCATGTCGGCAACCCGCTACACGTACCTCGGGCCGGCGGGGACCTTTACCGAGGCGGCCCTGCGCACCCTGCCGGAGGCGGCGACCCGGGAACTGGTGCCGATGTCCTCGGTCCAGCTGGTGCTGGACGCGGTGCGCGGCGGCGAGGCGTCCGGCGCGTTCGTGCCGATCGAGAACTCGGTCGAGGGCGCCGTCACGGCGACCAACGACGAGCTGGCCTCCGGCGCGCCGCTGATGATCTACCGCGAGGTGCTGCTGCCGATCACCTTCGCGCTGCTGGTGCGGCCGGGCACCGGACTGTCCGACGTGAAGACCGTCACCAGCCACCCGGTGGCCCAGGCGCAGGTCCGCAAGTGGCTGGCCGCCCACCTGCCGGACGCGCACTGGGAGTCCGCGGCCTCGAACGCGGACGGCGCCCGGCTGGTGGCCGAGGGCCGGTACGACGGGGCGTTCGCGGGCGAGTTCGCGGCGCCGATCTACGGCCTCGACCCGCTGGTCAAGGACATCGTGGACGCGCAGAGCGCGACCACCCGGTTCGTGCTGACGGGGCGGCCCGGGCGGGTCTCCTCGCCGACCGGGGCAGACAAGACCTCGATGGTGGTCTGGCTGCCGGACGACCACCCGGGTGCGCTGCTGGAACTGCTCCAGGAGTTCGCGGTGCGCGGGGTCAACCTGATGCGGATCGAGTCCCGGCCGACCGGGGAGGGGCTGGGCAACTACTGCTTCCTCATCGACTGCGAGGGGCACCTCAGCGACCGCCGGGTGGGCGAGGCGATGATGGGCCTCAAGCGGATCTGCCCGCAGGTGCGGTTCCTCGGCTCCTATCCGCGCGCCGACCGGCAGGAGTCGGGGTACGGGCGGCCCGGCACCTCGGACGCGGATTTCACCGCGGCCGCGGACTGGCTCTCGCGCTGCCTCGACGGCCGCGGGGACATCTGAGTCCGTCCGGATCCGCCGGGGTCCGCCGGACATCCGGGCGCCATTCGGCGGCCATCCGTCCTTTTCGAACCGTTTTCCACCCCGCCGGGCGGCCGTCCACAGGGCGGCCGCCCCGGTCCGGGGCTTGTCCACAGGGGTGGGCGCTGTCCACAGGTCCGGGTTATCCACAGGCCTGGGGACGAGTCGACAAACCGGTATAGCCACTGCACGTTTCGGTCGGATCATCGGTTTGCGTCGCAGAGATGACTAATCGGACCAGAGTCACCCGGGTGTCAGCAAATCACCCGTCCGAGTGCTTCAATTCGCTCACCCGAGAAGGTCAATTCAGGTTTGAAACCTGAATTCCATGGTTCACTTCCCGGCCCGCCGACGCCTCCCCACGATCCACAGCCCACGCCCCGAACCTGTGGATAACCGGTCGCCGGACGGTTTCCCACAGTGGTTATCCACAGGCTGGCGCGAGTTATCCCCAGGGGAAAACCGGTACCGGTGGACAGGCCCCCGCCCGGTAGGCTTGCCCCGTGATTGACCTTCGCCTGCTCCGTGAGGACCCTGACCGAGTGCGCGCCTCGCAGCGCGTCCGTGGCGAGGACGTCGACCTGGTCGACGCCCTCCTCTCCGCCGACGAGCGCCGGCGGTCCTCGGGCACGCGCTTCGACGAACTGCGCAACGAGCAGAAGGGCCTCGGCAAGCTCGTCGCCAAGGCCCAGGGCGAGGAGAAGGCCGCCCTGCTCCAGCGCACCAAGGAGCTGGCCGCCGAGGTCAAGGCCGCCGACGCCGAGCAGACCGAGGCCAAGGAGGAGGCGGAGCGCCTGCTCCGCTCGCTGGCGAACCTCATCGACCCGGCCGCCCCGGTCGGCGGCGAGGAGGACTTCGTCACCCTGGAGGAGATCGGCACCCCGCGCGACTTCGCCGCCGAGGGCTTCGAGCCCCGCGACCACGTCGAGCTGGGCCAGCGGCTGGGCGCGATCGACACCGAGCGCGGCGCCAAGGTCGCCGGCGCCCGGTCGTACTACCTGACCGGTGTGGGCGCGCTGCTGGAGCTCGCCCTGGTCAACATGGCGATCGCCCAGGCCACCGCCGCCGGCTTCACCCCGATGATCACCCCGGCCCTGGTCCGCCCGGCCGCCATGGACGGCACCGGCTTCCTCGGCCAGGCCGCCGAGAACGTGTACTTCCTGGAGGGCGACGACCGCTACCTGGTCGGCACCAGCGAGGTCCCGCTCGCGGCGTACCACATGGACGAGATCCTCGACGCCGACAAGCTGCCGCTGCGCTACGCCGGCTACTCGTCCTGCTTCCGCCGCGAGGCCGGCACCTACGGCAAGGACACCCGCGGCATCATCCGCGTCCACCAGTTCGAGAAGGTGGAGATGTTCGTCTTCACCACGCCCGAGGACGCCGAGAACGAGCACCGCCGCCTGCTCCAGTGGGAGAAGGACTTCCTCAACGCCCTCGAACTGCCCTACCGGGTGATCGACGTCGCCTCCGGCGACCTCGGCGCCTCGGCCGCGCGCAAGTTCGACATCGAGGCCTGGATCCCCACCCAGGGCAAGTACCGCGAGGTCACCTCGACCTCGAACACCACCGAGTACCAGTCGCGCCGCCTCGCCATCCGGATGCGCGAGGAGGGCAAGGTCCGCCCGCTGGCCACGCTGAACGGCACCCTGGTCGCCGTCCCGCGCACCATCGTGGCGATCCTGGAGAACCACCAGCAGGCCGACGGCTCGGTCGTCGTCCCCGAGGCGCTCCGCCCCTACCTCGGCGGCCGCAGCGTGCTGGAACCCGTCCAGTAGGACCACCGGCACCGGCCGGAACCGCGGCGACGCGGACAGCGGTAACGAAGCAACTCCCGGGAGACCACGGCCCATGAGCACCACCAGCCCCAGCCCCGTCTCCCTCGCGGACGGTGGCGGCCTGCCCTTCAAGCTGGTCGCCACCGACCTGGACGGCACCCTGCTGAACAGCGCGGAGGGCGTCTCCGTACGGACCCGCGCCGCGCTGGCCGACGCCACCGCGGCCGGGGCGCTGCACATCATCGTCACCGGCCGGGGCGCCGCCTGGGCCCGCCCGGTCTTCGACGAGATCGGCTACCGGGGCATAGCCGTCTGCGGCCAGGGCGCCCAGGTCTACGACGCGGGCGCGCACAGGCTGCTCACCTCGATCACCCTGGACCGCAAGGTGGCCGCGCTCGCGATCGAGCGGATCGAGGAGGAGACCGGCCCGCTGGCGATCGCCGCCAGCCAGGACGGCCTGGACGGCGACGTGCTGGCCGGCCCCGGCTACGAGCTGCAGATCGCCTCCCACCTGCCGGTCGTCCGGGCCGAGCGGGACGGGCTGCTCGCCGCCCCGGTCAGCAAGCTCTACATCCAGCACCCCGAGCTGAGCGACGACGCCCTCGCCGAGGCCGCCCGCCGGGCGGCCGGCGACCTGGTCGGCGTGGTGATGGCCGGGGCCGGCATCGTCGAACTGCTGCCGCTCGGCCTCTCCAAGGCCACCGGGCTGGCCGTCGCCGCCCACCGGCTCGGGGTCAAGGCCGCCGACACCATCGCCTTCGGCGACATGCCCAACGACGTGCCGATGTTCGGCTGGGCGCGGCACGGCGTCGCGATGGCCAACGCGCACCAGGAGCTGCTCTCGGTCGCCGACGAGGTCACCCTGAGCAATGACGAGGACGGCGTCGCGGCCGTGCTGGAGCGGCTGTACCCGGCCGGGCTCGTCTGACGGCCCCGCCCGGCACACCCCGGCACCACCTCGCCCGACGGCACCGCCCCGCCCGACGCCCCCTCCGCGGCCGGGTGAACCCCCTTCCGGCCTCCGCCGGTTCAGCCGTTGGAGTGACCCTGCGGTGAGCCCGGACGGCGAAGCCGCGGGTCGGCGGGGGTGCGGCCGTTCCGGGCCGCCGGGCGGCGCCCGAGGAGTTTGTATGCTCCCAGCGTTGCCCGCTTCCGCCCCTGAGAGGTGCGCGCCATGTCAGTCCAGTGGGGCCAGAGCCCGCCGGATCCGGCTGGGCGGCGGCGTGCCGACGGCGGCCTCCGGACCGACCCCCCCGAGGACGCCCCCGGCCGGTTCCCGGTGCCGCGCACCGGCGGCCGGGCCGAGGCCCGCCGCGCCGCGCAGAACCGTGCCGCCCGGAGTCCCGCCGCGCAGAACCCCGCCGTCCAGAACCCCGGTGCCCAGAACCCCGGTGCCCAGAACCCGGCCGACCGGAAGCGCGCCACCCAGGGCCGGGTCACCCAGGCCCGTCGGCGGGCCGCCCCGCAGGGACGGCCGCGCGGCGCCCGGGGCGGCGCCCGGCGGCTGATCGCCTGGTCGGTGGCCGGGGCACTGGTGGCCCTGGTCGGGGCCGGTGGGGCGGTGTACTACCGGCTGAACGGCAACCTCCGGTCCTTCGACCCCGACGCCATCGCCCCCGACCGCCCGCCCGAACCCTCGGCCGACGCACAGGGCCACCGGCCGGTCAACCTGCTGCTGATCGGCTCCGACTCCCGCGCCGGGAGGAACGGCGACCTCGGCGGCGGCGACGAGGGCGGGGCCCGCTCCGACACCACGATCCTGCTGCACGTCCACGCCGACCACCGGCACGCGGTCGGCGTCTCGATCCCGCGCGACGCCCTGGTGACCATCCCCCGGTGCAAGCTCCCGAACGGCACCTGGACCCGGGAGCAGCCCGGACAGATGTTCAACTCCGCCTTCTCGGTGGGCAAGTCCGAGGCCGGAAACCCGGCCTGTACGCAGAACACGGTGGAGAAGCTCACCGGGATCCGGATCGACCACACCATCGAGGTGAACTTCGCGGGCTTCGCCGCGATGACCGGCGCCGTCGGCGGGGTCGACGTCTGCCTGCCGAACGCCGTCCACGAGGGGAACATCAACCCCAACCTGGGCCGGAAGGGCAAGGTGGTGCTCGCCAAGGGCCGCCAGCGGGTCTCCGGGCAGCAGGCGCTGGACTACGTCCGGCTCCGGCACGGCATCGGCGACGACTCGGACGTCGGCCGGATGAAGCGCCAGCAGGCCTTCCTGGCCTCGCTGCTGGCCAGGATCAAGAGCAAGGGGCTGAACCCCGGCACACTGCTGCCGCTGGCCGACGCCGCCACCCGGTCGATGACCGTCGACCCGGGCCTCGACTCGGCCGCCAAGCTGGTGGACTTCGCGCTGACGCTCAAGGACATCGACCTGCACGAGGTCAAGTTCCTGACCACGCCCTGGCGCTACAACGGCGCGCGGATCGACCTGGTGCACCCGGCGGTCGACACCCTGTGGCGGACCCTGCAGGCCGACCGGACCATCGACGGCCAGGACGCCACCGGCCAACAGCCGGACGCGACCGCCGCACCGTCCCCGGCGGCGCCCGCGCCGCCCCCGCCCCCACCGGTGCCGCCGACGCCGACGCCGACGCCCGGGGCCGACGGCGCGCCGATCAGGGTCACCGTCCACAACGGCACCGGCACCCCCGGTCTGGCCGCCCGGGCCGCCGAGACGCTCCGGGCGGCCCGGGTCACCGTCGCCGCGACGGCCACCGCGCGCGGCACCGCCCGGGCGGCGACCACCACCGTCGAGTACGGGGCCGGGCAGCGCACCAACGCGCAGCGGGTCGCCGCGCTGTTCCCGGGCGCCGCGGTGGCGCCCGTCCGGGCGGCCGGGATCAGCCTGCGGCTCGGCCTGGACTACGCCGCCGTGGCCGCCCCGGCCGCCGCCGCACCGGCCGGGGCGGTGGGCGCGGCGGTCGGCGGGGCGGCGGCGCTGCCCGCCGAGGTGGTCAGCGGGGCCAGGTCCGCCGACGACGACATCTGCAGCAACGTCTCCTACGGCTGACCGCCGGCGCCGACCGCTCACGGCCGGGCCGGGACCGCACCGTCCCGGCCCGGCCCGGGACCTCAGAGGGCGGCGCGGATCCAGCCGTCGACCAGCCCGGTGAGGTCCTCGCCGGCCTGGCCGTGGCCGACCACATGGGTGCGGATCACGTCCCCGCCGCCGCCGAACAGGCCGCCGCGGCGGTCCGCCTCCAGCACCACCTCGACCTTGTCCGGGGTGGTGACGAAGCTGACCTCCAGCGAGTTGCAGGCGTGCGCGTACTGCGGCGCCGCGGAGTACTCGATCTCCTGGTAGAACGGCAGCGTCTGGCCGGTGCCGCGGATGTGCCCCGCCTCCAGGTCCGCCGAGCGGAACCGGAAGCCCAGCTGGAGCAGCGTCTCCAGGATCCGGCGCTGCACCGGCAGCGGCTCGACCTCCAGCGGGTCGGAGTCGCCCTTGTCCAGCGCGCCCGCGATGTCGACCTCGGTGCGCACCCCGAGCTGCATGCCGTGCAGGCGCTGCCCGGCGATGGTGGTGACCGGCGCCTCCCACGGCACCTGGACGGCGAACGGGATCGAGCGGTTCTCGCCCGGCGCCAGCTTCAGCGGCGCGGTCACCGAGAAGCGCGCGAACGGGTACAGGCCGGTGCTCTCGCCGTCCTCGTGCTCGATCTCCACCCGGGCGACCAGGGTCAGCGTGATCCCGCGGATGTCGGCCTCCACCGTCCCGCCGGTCAGCTCGACCGTGCCGGCCATGGTCCCGCCGGGCTGCACGACCGGCGTGCTCAGGACGGTGTCGACACCGGGACCGCCGACGCCCAGGGCACCGAGCAGCTTCTTGAACACCATGCGGACGCTCTCCTCGCATCAAGGGGTGTGGGCCGGGTTCCGTCTCGCCGGATCTCCGGTCGTCCGAAGGAACGCCAGGTCGCCCCGGACGGTTCCCGCGCCGTTCATCCCCAGTTGTAGGATGACCGGGCAAGCAGTTGTAGGATGACCGATGACCGGGGCCGCGCACGCCCAGGACACCACCCGAACACGGCCCGCACCCGGGGAGGAGAGCCCGCCATGACCAGCGCGCACAGCGGCCACGACACGCTGCAGACCGCCGGGCGGCGCTCGCTCGTCGACACCGCGATCGAGCAGCTGCGGGAGCAGCTGAGCACCGGCGTCTGGCCGGTCGGCTCGCGGATCCCGACCGAGCACGAGCTCGCCGAGCGCCTCGGCATCGGACGCAACACCGTCCGCGAGGCGATCCGGGTGCTGGTGCACGCGGGCATGCTGGTCTCCCGGCAGGGCGAGGGCACCTTCGTGCGCTCCACCAGCGACCCGGCCGCCGTGCTGCGCGGCGTGCAGCGCTCCGGGGTGCGGGACGTCCTGGAGGTCCGCGCCGCGCTGGAGACCGAGGCCGCCCGGCTGGCGGCGCTGCGGCACACCCCCGAGGACGTCCGGCGGATGCGGGCCGCGCTGGCCCGTGAGGCCGAGGTGATCGCGGCACACCCCGAGCGGGCCGGCCGCGAGGCGACCGTCGAGCACGACCTGGAGTTCCACACCGCCGTCGTCGAGGCCGCGCACAACCCGGCGCTGACCGAGGTGTACCGCTACTTCGGCGCCTCGGTGCGCGAGTCGATGCGGGCCGCGTTCGGCGACCACGAGATGCCCGAGGTGGTCGTGGCGACCCACCAGGCCCTGGTCGACGCGATCGAGAGCGGCGACCCGGAGCGGGCCGAGCGGGCGTGTCGCGCGCTGCTCGCCGAGCCGACCGCCGCCGTCGAGCAGCTCCTCGCCGCCATCGCCGCCCGGAAGTGAGCGGGCCGAGGCCCTCGCTCCCCGCTCACCCGGTGTGCCCCCGCACGCCTTGAACTCCACGAAAGCAGCACCACCCATGGCCGTCACCCGTGCCCAGCAGCCGGTTGCCACCACCTCCGCGGGCGCCGTCCCGCTCCCCGTCCGCAGCCGGCTGGCCCACCCCGCGCTGCTGCTGACCGGCATCGTGCTGGTCGCCCTGAACATGCGCGCCTGCCTGGCGGCGGTGTCGCCGATGGTGGCCGAGATCCAGCACACCTTCGGCCTCTCCGCCACCGCGAGCGGGCTGATCACCACCGTGCCGGTGCTCTTCCAGGGCGTCGGCGCCCCGCTCACCCCGCGGCTGACCCGGCGGTTCGGCACCGAGCGGGTGGTGCTGGGCGCGGTGCTGGTGCTCGGCGCGGGCGTGCTGCTGCGGGTGCTGCCCTCGGTGGCGGCGCTGTACGCCGGGTGCGTGGTGATCGGCGTCGCGATCGCCGTGCTGAACGTCTCGATGCCGGGCCTGGTCAAGCGGGAGTTCCCCGGCCGGGCGGCCGCGATGACCGGCGTCTACTCGACCACCATGCTGGTCGGCGCGACGATGGCGGCCGGTCTCTCGGTGCCGTTGGAGCACGCGCTCGGCGGCGGCTGGCAGGCCTCGCTCGGCGCCTGGTCGGTGCTGGCGCTGGTCGCGACGGTGGCCTGGCTGCCCCAGGTGCTGCGGGCAAGGGCCGGTGCCGCCGTCGGCGGCACCGCGGGCCCGGCCGCGCAGGCCGCCTCCTCCCGGCCGATCGAGGGCATCTGGCGCTCGCCGCTGGCCTGGCAGATCAGCCTGTTCATGGGCATCTCGTCGCTGCTGGTCTACACCCTGGTCGCCTGGATGCCGACCATCCTGGCCGACCACGGCATGGACCGCGGCGAGGCCGGCCTGGTCTTCGCCTTCTCCAACCTGGTGCAGGTGACCGGCGCCTTCCTGGTGCCGCTGTTCGCCGGCCGGATGACCCGCCAGCGGGCGCTGGCCGTCTCGATGGCCGTGCTCAACGGGATCGGCATCGCCGTCCTGCTGATCGCCCCGGTGTCCGGCGCCTGGGTGTCGGCCACCATCCTCGGCGTCGCCCAGGGCGGCTCGCTCGGCCTCGGCCTCGCCTTCATCGTGCTGCGCACCGACAGCGCCGCCGGCGCCGCCCAGCTGGGCGGCATGTCGCAGGCGGTCGGCTATCTGGTCGCCGCGGCCGGCCCGGTCGGCGCCGGCGCCCTGCACCAGCTGACCGGCGACTGGACCACGCCGCTGGCGCTGATGCTGGTGCTGGCCGCCGTGGTCGCCGTCGCGGGCTGGGGCGCCGGCCGCAACCGGACGCTCTGACCCCGGGACCGATCGCGCGTCGGAGGGCTACTCGTCCGAGGCCAGCGTGAGCCCGGCCAGCCGCACCGAGGCCAGCGCGGTCGCCGCCACGGCGACCACCAGCAGCAGCGGCACGGCCGCGCCGAGCGAGACCGCCGAGGTGAGCGAGCCCTCGGCGGCCACCGACTCGGCCACCGCCAGCCCCCACTGCTGGACGCTGAGCGTCCGGGCGCCCTCGACGAAGTTGCCCACCAGCGACTCCCACACCAGGGCGTACGCCAGCCCGGCCACCACCGCGTGCCGGGTCACCACGCCGAGCAGCAGGAACAGCGCGCTGTACGCCGCCCCGGAGACCAGCGCGGCCACCGTGTAGGCGAGCGCCAGGCCCTCCTTCGTCCCGTACAGCAGCAGCCCGGAGAGCAGCATCGGCAGGGCCGCGAAGGCCCAGGTGGTGCCGATCGCGACCGCCAGCTTGGTGGTGATGATCTTCCACCGCGGCAGCGGCTTGGCCAGCAGGTAGACGATCGAGCCGTCGTCGATCTCGGTGGCGATGGCGCCGGTGCCCACGACCAGGCCGAGGATCGGCAGCAGGGTGCCGAGGCCGAGCTTGCCGAGCACGTTCACGACGAGTTCGTGCTTGTCGCCGCTCGACCCGGCGGCGATCGCCGAGATCGCCAGCAGCAGGACGGGGACCACCAGCAGCAGCAGGCCGCGGCGGCGGCCGAGCAGGCCGCGCAGCGTCAGCCTGGCGACGGTCGGGTTCATGGTGGGTCGGCCTTCCTGGGGTCCTGGTGGTGGGTGCCGGTCGGGGGGGTGCCGTCGCTAGGCGGAGACGAGGTAGGAGAACACGCTCTCCAGCGACTCGTCCGCCGGGGCCACGGTGTAGAGGCGGATGCCGGCCCGCTGGGCGACCCGCGGCAGCAGGGTGGTGAAGCCCTGGAAGTTCACCGCCTGGATCCGCAGCGCTCCCTCCTGCCGGTCCAGCTCGATGCCGGAGGTCGACGGATCGGCGATCAGCGCCGCCGCGAGCCGCCGGTCGTCGCTGGAGCGGACCAGGTAGCGGTGCGGCCGGTCGGTCATCAGCCGCCGGATCCTCCGGAAGTCGCCGGAGGCGGCGTGCCGGCCGGCCACCACGACCTCGATGTGCCGGGCCAGCTGCTCGACCTCCTCCAGGATGTGCGAGGAGAACAGCACCGTCCGGCCGTCCGAGCCGAACCGCCGCAGCAGCTCCATCAGCTGGAGCCGCTGGCGGGGGTCCATGCCGTTGAACGGCTCGTCGAGCAGCAGCACGGCCGGGTCGTGGACCAGCGCCGAGGCCATCTTGACCCGCTGCTTCATGCCCTTGGAGTAGGTGCCGGTCCGCCGCTCCTGGGCGTACTCCATCTCGACCAGGGCGAGCGCCCTGCGGGCGGCGGCGCCCGGGTGCGGCAGGCCGTGCAGTTCGGCGTTGGCGAGGACGAACTCCCAGCCGGTCAGGTAGTCGTACATCGACTCCCGCTCGGGAACCAGGCCGATCTGCCGGTACACCTCCTGGTTGCGCCAGATCGGTGCGCCGTCCAGGGTCACCGCTCCGGTGGACGGCGCCAGGAAGCCGCTCATCATGTGGATGAGGGTCGACTTCCCGGCCCCGTTCGGCCCCAGCAGGCCGGTGATGCCGGGGCCGATCGCCATGCTGACGTCGTTGACGGCGACCACGTTCCCGAACCAGCGGGAGACCTTGTCGATGGTGATGGTGGCCATGACGCCCTCTCAAACGTTGCGGTAGCGGCTCAGCAGCAGCCGGTACGAACCGGCCACCATCGCGGCGGCGACGGCGGTGAACACCAGCAGGCCGAGGCCGCCCGGCGCGTGCATCCGCTCGGCGCCGGTCCCCAGGTCGAACAGCTCGTTGGTCAGGCTCTCCACCAGTCCGCCCGGCGACAGCAGCACCGCCCACTGCGCGGAGTCCGGGAGGCTCTCGCCGACGGTGGTGGTGCTCATGCTCATCCCGATCACGACCGCGACCACCGTGGTGCTGACCGCGAGGTAGCCCATGATCGCGGCCACCCCGAAGCCGCGCCGCGGCGTGGCGGCGGCGATCACCACCGCGACCGAGGTCGGCACCAGCGCGTAGAGCACCGCGGCCACCAGGCCGTAGAGGAAGTGCTCGGTCTGGTCCCCGAAGTCCAGCTTGACCAGCAGCGAGCCGGCGTACAGCACCACCAGCGGCGCGATCATCAGCAGCAGCTGGGCGCAGGCCATCGCCCCGAACTTGGCGCGCACGTAGTCGGCGCGGGTGATCGGACGGGAGAAGTACAGCGGCACGGTGTGGTGGCGCAGGTCCCGGGAGAACAGCACCGGCGCCTGCGAGGCGAGGAAGATCGAGACCACCAGCCCGATCGAGCTCAGGTACTGCGCGTAGTCCACCGGGAGCTTGTCGGAGCCGGTCATCACCGCGACCGCCACGATGATCAGGGCCGGCACGGTGGCCACGCCCAGCACGATCATCGGCAGCACCTTGGACTTGCCGGACCGCCCCAGGCCGTAGGCGGCGCGCAGGCTCTGGGTGAACAGCGAGCGCGTGGCGTACCCGCGGCCGAGCCGGGGGCCGCCGTAGCCGCGGTAGCCGATGTCGTGGATGACGCCGGTGTCGGCCGGCCGGAACTCAGAGGGCAGCGACATCTGCGGTACCCCCCTCGATCTCCGTCGTTCCGGTCGTTCCCGTCGGGCCCGTCGGCTCCGCCGTCTCCGCGCCCTGCGTGAAGAGTTCGGCGACCCGGTGCCGCCGCTCCTCCAGCCGCACCAGCCCGAGCCCGAGGTCGGCGACCGCGTCCCGGATCAAGTCGTACGTGTCGTCACCCGCCAGCCGCACCAGCAGGATCCGCGCGCCCTCGGCCTCCACCGAGAGCCCCGCCCCCGCCAGCCGCTCGCGCACCGCGGCGCCCGCGTCCAGGGCGTGGTCCTCCGGGTGGTCCGTCACCTCGACGGCCAGGGTGGCCGTCGTCCCGGTGAAGGAGGCGGTGGACGAGGAGCGCAGCAGCTTGCCGCCGTCGATGACCACCAGGTGGTCGCAGGTGCGCTCCAGCTCGCCCAGCAGGTGGGTGGTGACCAGCACCGAGATGCCGAAGTCGGTGTACACCCGGCGGATCAGCGCCAGCATCTCGTCCCGGCCCACCGGGTCGAGACCGTTGGTGGGCTCGTCCAGCAGCACCAGCTTCGGGTCGTGCACCAGCGCCTGGGCCAGCTTCACCCGCTGCTTCATGCCCGTCGAGTAGCCGCCCATCGGGCGGTAGCGCTCCTCGTACAGCCCGACGTGCCGCAGCGTGTCGGCCGTCCGCTCGCGCGCCGCGGCGGCCGGCAGGCCGGCCATCCGCGCCATGTGCACCACGAACTCGGTGGCCGAGACGTCCGGCGGCAGGCAGTCGTGCTCCGGCATGTAGCCGACCCGCTCGCGGATCTCCGACCCCTGGGTGGCGATGTCCAGCCCGAGCACCCGCCCGGTCCCGGAGGTCGCCGGGGCCAGCCCCAGCAGGATCTTGATGAGTGTGGACTTACCCGCCCCGTTCGCCCCCACCAGACCGACCACCCCGGGCTCGACCTCAACGGTCAGCTGATCGAGGGCGGTCACCCGGGGGAACCTCTTGGTGAGGCCGTCCGTCTTGATGACAGTGGACACGTGCCTCAACGTAGTCCCCGCCCCCGCGCCGGGTCATGAGCTGCGATGACGACCCCGTCTGCTGCTCCGGTATGACGGCGCCGCCCCCTTCCCCTAGGGGATCACCGTGCCCGCTCCGGGGGCGGCGGCCGCGGCGCGCCACCCCCGGTCCGCCGTCATCCCAGCTGGGCGAGGCCCTCGGTGGCGATCCGCTCGAAGACCGCGAGGTCGTTCTCGAAGATCGAGTCCGGGACCGGCCAGTGGACCACCAACTCGGTGACGCCCAGCTCCCGGTACGTCCCGGCCCAGTCCACGAAGGCGTCCAGCGAGGCCAGCGGCCGCTCCGCCGTCGAGCCCTGGAGCAGCATCTTCTCCAGCGTCGCGATGTCGCGGCCCTTCTCCTCGCAGGCCTCCGCCAGCTTCTCGATCTGCCGGGCGATCACCCCGGGCGCCTGCTCGGCCGGCACGTCCGCCGGGCCCTTCGGGTCGCCGTAGGTCACCCAGCCCTGCCCGTACTCGGCCGCCAGCCGCAGGCTGCGCGGTCCGGCCGCGGCGACGTAGAACGGCACCCGGGGAGTCTGGACGCAGCCGGGGATGTTCCGGGCCCCGACCGCCGAGTAGTAGGTGCCCCCGCGGGTCGTGGCGTCCCGGGTCAGCAGCTCGTCCAGCAGCGGCAGGAACTCGGCGAAGCGGTCCGCCCGCTCCTTCGGCGACCACTCCTCCTGGCCCAGCACCGTCGCGTCGAAGCCGGTCCCGCCGGCCCCGATGCCCACCGTCAGCCGCCCGCCCGACACGTCGTCCAGCGTGATCAGGTCCTTCGCCAGGGTCACCGGGTGCCGGAAGTTCGGCGAGGTCACCAGGGTGCCCAGCCGCAGCCGCTCGGTGGCCGTCGCCGCCGCCGTCAGGGTCGGCACCGCCCCGAACCACGGCTCGTCGCGGAACGACCGCCACGACAGGTGGTCGTACGTGTAGGCGGCGTGGAACCCGAGCTCCTCGGCCCGCCGCCAGATCTTCTGCCCCTCGCCCCACCGGTGGATGGGGAGGATCACGGTGCTCAGTCGCATGGCCCCGACCCTACGCGGGCCCCGGGGGCGGGGGCGGCGGGCGACTCGCCGGGGGCGGTCAGGGGTGGGGGCGCTGGGCGGGGAGGCGCAGCGGGTGCGCGGGGGTGGTGCGCCGGGCGAGGTCGGCGAGGGTCTCGAAGAGGATGTCGCCGATCAGGACGGGCTCGCGGGACGACGGTGGGGCCTCCTCCTCGGGGAGGGGCGCGGGCTCGATCTCGATCTCGTCTGGGACCTGGCGAGTTCGCATGGCTCTTCCTGCCGACGGGGTGGCCGAGGGAGTCCTGCCCGGTCGGAGGCGGTGGAACACCCCGGAGGCGGGCGGTTCGGCCGGAACTGGCGCAGCGGGGGCCGAAACGCGCCGCAGTGATCGCTCCGGGGCGGTGCACGGGGAGGGTAGGGCGTGCGGCGCCGGTGGGCGAAGATGGAGCGGTGACCACTCCCCGCACCGCTCCCCCCACCCGGCTGATCGCCACCGATCTGGACGGCACGCTGCTCTGCTCCGGCGGCACCGTCACCGAGCGCACCGCCGCCGCCCTGGCCGCCGCCGAGGCCGCCGGGATCCAGGTGGTGTTCGTGACCGGCCGCCCGCCGCGCTGGATGCAGCAGGTGAGCGCGCACATCGGCGGCCACGGGGTGGCGATCTGCTCGAACGGCGGCGCCGTGGTGGACGTGCGGCGCGGCGCGCTGCTGGAGTCCTTCCCGCTGGCGTCCGAGGACGCGCTCGCGGTGGTGGCGCGGCTGCGGGCCAAGCTGCCCGGCACCGCGTTCGCCTTCGAGTACCCGGCCGGGTTCGCCCGTGAGCCCGGGTACGAGGTGCGGATGTGGGGACAGGACGAGAACCACCCGGTCGGCCCGGCCGAGGAGCTGCTCGGTCCCGGCGGCCCGGTGAGCGGGCTGTTCAAGCTGCTCGCCAAGCACCCGGACCTGGACCCGGACAAGCTGCTGGCCGAGGCCAGGGAGGCCGCCGGGGAGCTGGCCGAGATCACCCGCTCGGCGCCGATACCGCTGCTGGAGATCAGTGCGCCCGGCGTCACCAAGGCGAGCACGCTGGCCCGCTGGTGCGCCGGGCGCGGGATCGACCGGAGCGAGGTGGTGGCCTTCGGCGACATGCCGAACGACCTGGAGATGCTGGCCTGGGCCGGCACCGCCTACGCCGTCGCGAACGCCCATCCGCAGGTGCTGGCGGCGGTGCCGCTGCACACCGTGAGCAACGAGCAGGACGGCGTCGCCGCGGTGCTGGAGGAGATCCTCCGGCACCGCGGCGAGTGAGGGCGGGGGAGCGGACCGGTCAGCCGAAGCGGCCGTTGACGTAGTCCGACGTCCGCTGGTCGAACGGGTTGTGGAACACCTGCTCGGTCGGCCCGGCCTCGACGATCCGGCCGGGGGTGTCGTGGGTGGCCAGGAAGAACGCGCAGCTCTGCGACACGCGCTGGGCCTGCTGCATGTTGTGGGTCACGATCACGATGGTGAGCCGGCCGCGCAGCTCGGCGATGGTCTCCTCGACCCGTCGGGTCGAGGTCGGGTCGAGCGCCGAGCAGGGCTCGTCCATCAGCAGGATGTCCGGCGAGACCGCCAGCGACCGCGCGATGCACAGGCGCTGCTGCTGCCCGCCGGAGAGCGAGCCGCCCGGGGCGTCCAGCCGGGTGGCCACCTCGTCCCAGAGACCGGCCTGGCGCAGGCTGGTCTCCACCAGGTGCTCGCGCTCGTCCCTGGAGACCTTGATGCCCGCGAGCTTGAGCCCGCTGGAGACGTTGTCCTTGATGGACATCGCCGGGAACGGGTTGGGCCGCTGGAACACCATGCCGATCCGGCGGCGCACCTCGGCGGGACGCCGGCCGGGCCGGTAGACGTCGTCGCCGTCCAGCAGCACCTCGCCGGAGAGCGCGGCGCCGCGGACCATCTCGTGCATCCGGTTGAGGATCCGCAGGTAGGTGGACTTGCCGCAGCCGGACGGGCCGATCAGGGCGGTCACCTCCCCGGCGGGCATGACGAGCGAGACCCGCTCCAGCACCTTGCGGGAGCCGAACCAGGCGGAGACCTCGCGGGTCTCCAGGCCGGCCAGCGCGGGCTCCTCGCCGTAGCCCTCGTAGTGCGCGTCCTGCGGGTACAGCAGCTGCTGCCCGTCGTGGCCGACGGCGGGCAGGGTCATCGTGGTCTCGTCGGCCACCGGGGCCTGGTCGGTCATCGGTGCATCCGTCATCGGTACGGTCCTCCGGGCGCGCTTCAGTAGAGGTTGGGCAGCAGGGCGGCGGCGTTCTCGTAGACCGCCCAGAGCAGCGCGCCGATCACCGGCGCGAGGCTGAGGTAGGCGGCCGAGCGGTGCCAGTACCGGGCGAGCACGACGACGGCGACCACCGCGCCGAGCAGTCCCAGCGACCACAGCTGCAGCGTGGCCAGCGCGCCCTTGTCGGCGGCCAGCGCCTTGTCGTACGGCACGGTGGCGGGGCGGCCGCCCGGGTTGGCCACCGGGTCGCCGTCCAGCCGGGCGCCGATCAGCACCGTCGAGTTCGGGATCCAGCTGGAGTCGCTGGTCACCAGCACGAGCCGGTTGCGCACCGGGTCCACGATCGGGTGGTCCCCGTCGCCGTACACGTTGACGGTGTAGGTGAACTTGCCCTGCCCGGTGGTGGCCTCGATCCGGTCGCCGACCCGCAGCTTGGCGAGCTCGCCGAACGGCGCCCCGAAGGTCGCCCCGCGGCCGAACACCACCGACACGCCGGTCTGCCCGGGCAGCGCGGTGTCCCGGCGGTGGCCGGGGCCGCGCATGAGGTCCCGGCCGGTGGTGCCCTCGACCACGACCGCCTGGTGCAGCCCGATCGCCGGGATGTCCAGCAGGGCGACGGGCGCGCCGTCCGGCGCCGTGCCGGTCGGCGCGATCGCCTGGGCGAGCTGGTCCTGGAAGGACTTGTAGGCGGTCGACTGGAAGTGCTTCTGCTGCACGTGCGAGAGCGTGAACAGGTAGCCGACGAAACCCAGGACGAGCACCGCCAGCAGGCTCACCGCCCAGGCCGCCTGCAGGAAGCGGACCCGCTTGGCCGTCCGGCCGGAGCCCGGGGAAGCGGGCCCGGTCGCGGCGGGCTCGGGCTCGGCGGGGGCCGCCGGGGCCGGCGCGGACTGCGCCGGCCCGACGGGCTTCTCCAGGGCCGGGGCCGTCATGACCGGCCGCCCGTCTGCGAACGGCGGCGCAGCAGGCGGCGGCCGAGCAGCGGCGGGACGATGACGACGGCGAGCAGTTCGAGCGCGGTGAGGGTGCTCAGGGTCCAGTCCTCCGGACGGCCCGCGACCTCCACGACGTCCGCCGCCACCTCGGTGGAGCCGCCGCGGCCGCGCGCGACCACCTGGCCGGTCTGCGGGTCGACGACGTCCTCGGCGGCCTGGCCGTCGCCCTCGCCGGCCGCGTTCGGGTCGGCGGCCGCCGCGTTCGGGTCGGCGGCGCCGGCCGCCGGGGCGTTCGGGTCGCCCGCCCCGCCGGTGCCGGCGGCACCGCCCGCGGAACCGGTACCGGCGCCGCCGCTGCCGCCGGCCCCGGGGGCCTTGGTGGTGGTGGCCTTGCCGGTGCCCGCCTTGCCACCGGTGCCGCCGGAGCCGCCCGTGGCACCGGTACCGCCGGTGCCGCCGGTGCCGCCCGTGGCACCCGTGCCGCCGGTGCCACCGGACGACGCGCCGCCGGAGCCGCCCGAGGACGCTCCGCCGGAGGCCCCGCCGGGCGAGCCCGGCTTGCAGTCCAGCGCGGCGCCCTTCTTGTCGCACTCGCTGGGCTGGGGGGCGTTCTGCAGGACGGTCAGCACCTCACCGGTGAAGGTCGGGTTGGGGCAGTTGGCCAGCGTGTTGGGGTCGACCGGGCTGGCGTTGCCGGGGATGTGCGTGGTCTGCAGGATGCCGCCGCGCACCAGGTTGCGGGGGATCGGGGAGTAGCCGAGCTCATCGGCCTTGCCCTGGCCGGCGCAGAGCACGTAGGAGATGAAGCGGCTGAGCGCGTTGCCCTTGTCGTCGTTGAAGCGCGGTGGCACTGGCAGTTCCGCGCCCTTGCGCGGCACGATCAGGTAGCTGTAGCTGGAGACCGGGTAGGACCGCGGGTCCGCGTTGGTGTAGACGCCGTCGAGGTTCTGCTGGAGGTAGTTCGGGTCGCTCGGCGAGGTGTTGTCGTCGACGCCGCGGATCTTGGCGGCGGTGAGGGCGACGGCCACGTTGGACGCGGTGGGCAGCGTGTAGTACCCGCCGGGGTTCAGCACCTTGACGACCGGCCAGTTGCTGGACTTGGCGAAGGCGTACTCGTCGTAGCCGATGGTGCCGAGGCCGGCGGAGCCCATGATGTAGTTCGCGACGACGTCGGAGCCGTTCAGCGCGGTCATCCGGCCGGACTTCGGGAAGAACTCCGTGTAGTCACCGCAGGGCACGTTGTTGACGCTGCGGCAGTAGGCCTCCCACTCGTTCTTGTAGGTGTGCTGCATCCAGCGGGTGAACTGCGCGGTGGCGCCCGAGCCGTCCGAGCGGATCACCGGGGTGATCACGATCGACGGCAGCGCCTTGCCGTAGTCCTCGGTGATCTTCGGGTCGTTCCAGTTGGTGATCTTGCCGGTGAAGATGTCCACGATGGTCTTGGGCGAGAGCCGCAGGTCGCGGATCTGCTTGCCGCCGATGGACAGGTTGTACATGAAGGCGGTGCCGCCCGCGGTGATCGGGACGTACGAGTAGCCGTAGACCGGGTTCTCGACGTTGCCCGCACCGCCCTCGTGGCCGCCCTGGCCGAGACCGGTGTCGATCTGGGTGCGGAAGGGCACGTCGGAGGCGGTGAAGTCGTTCTGCCCGATGGCCCACTGGGCACGCCCGGCCGCGGAGCCGGTCGCACTGAAGTTGATCTTGATGCCCATCGGGTTGACGTCGTTGCGCCACTGGTCGATGGCCGGACCGGCCCAGCTCGACCCGTCGGCGTTCAACGAGGTGGCCGCGAAGGCCGGGACGCTCTGCCCCAGCAACAGCGTGGCCGCGGTCAGACACAGGGTGACCAGCATGGCGGCGGTACGTGCCACGGGTCGGCGAGCGGCCTCCCACGACATGGGAACTCCTCTGGTACGGAGGGTGGTTGTTACGGACATCAGTGCGCTCCCGCCACGACCGGCGCGGGGTTCCCGGCCGTACGGTGGGCATCCGCCGCGGCGGCCTCGGCGGCCCGGGCGGCGCGGTCGATCCGGCGGCGCTGCCGGCGGGTCAGCTGGCCGGGGCGTCGACCGCCGAGCACACGGGCGGTGACGAAGAGGATCAGCACCACGGTCATCAGGGTCAGACCGGCCGCGAAGGCCCGGGCGACCATGTCCGGGTACGGCGTCTTGACGTAGTTCCAGATGTACAGCGGCAGCGACACCTGGCGGTCGCTGAACGGGTTGGCGTTGAACTGGGTGGTGAAGCCCGCGGTGAGCAGCACCGGCGAGGTCTCACCGACGCCGCGCGCCATGCCGAGCACCACCGCGGTCACCAGGCCGGGCCGGGCGGTCGGCAGCACGACGTTCCACACGGTGCGCCACTGGCTGCCGCCCAGGGCGAAGGACGCCTCCCGCAGGGTGCCCGGCACCAGCCGGATCACCACCTCGGCGGCGCGGGTGACGATCGGCATCATCATCACCGTCAGGGCCAGCGAGGCGGCGAAACCGCTCTTCTCGAAGCCCAGGGTGATGATCACGACGCCGAGGACGAACAGGCCGGCCACGATGGACGGCAGCGCCGTCATCGCCTCCACCAGGGTCCGCACCGGGCGGGCCATCCGGCCGCCGACCTCGGACATGAAGACCGCCGCCGCGATCCCCAGCGGAACGGCGAACAGCGTCGCCAGGCCCAGCTGTTCGAGCGAGCCGACGACGGCGTGGATCGCACCGCCGGAGGTGATCGGCGAGAGCGCGGAGGTGGTCTCCATCGACTCGGTGAAGAAGTTGAGGTGCTGCGCCGCCTCGTAGCCGCGCATCGCGATGTAGCCGATCTGGTCGGCGATCAGGGCGAGCACCAGCAGGCCGGCGCTCCAGGCGACCACCGACACCAGGCGCTCGCGCACCAGCAGCGGGCCCCACTGGAGCCCGCCGAGCAGCGTGTACCCGGCGAGGAAGAGCGCGTACCAGCAGAGGAGGAAGCCCAGCGCGCCGCTGAAGGGCATGACCCGCTCGTACAGGATCCAGTCCAGCGCGAGCGAGCCGGTCAGCGCGCCGAGGATGGTCAGCACGTCCTCGCGGGTCACCCCGCCGATCCGGATCTTCCGCTCCGGCGGCGGCGCGGTCTTCGACGGGGCGGACGCCGACGCGGGCGCGGTGCCGGCCGGCAGGTCGAGGGTGGTCATCGGGTCGTCCCTCCAGGACGGGGCGGCAGCGGACGGGAGCGGTGTGAAGGGTCCACGGTCAGTCCGCCGTGGCCGCGCCGGAACGGGACCGGCTGATCACGAAGCCCGCCGCCACGTTGACCAGCAGCGTGAGCGCGAACAGCACCAGGCCGGCCGCCATCAGCGCCGAGAGCGAGAGCGGGTCCGACTCGCCGAAGCGCAGGGCGATCAGCGCGGAGATCGAGTTGGCCCCGTTCTCCAGGATGTGGGTGATCTGCTCGAAGTTGGGCGAGATGATCAGCGCGACGGCGATGGTCTCCCCCATCGCGCGGCCGAAGCCGAGCATCACGGAGCCGATCACACCGCCCTGGCCGAACGGCAGCACCACCGTGCGCACCATTCCCCAGCGGGTCGAGCCGAGCGCGTACGCGCCCTCCCGCTCGCCCTGCGGGGCCTGGGAGAACACCTCGCGGCTGAGCGAGGTGACGATCGGGATGATCATCAGCGAGACCACCACACCGGCGATGAAGGTCGACGAGGTGTAGGAGGTGCCGATGTCGCCGGTGCGCACCTTGAGGAACGGGATCGTGTCGCCCAGGTGGTTGGACAGCCAGCGGACGAAGCCGATGATCCGCGGCTGGAGGAAGAACAGGCCCCAGAGGCCGTAGATGATGCTGGGGATCGCGGCCATCAGGTCGACCAGCGAGATCAGCGTCGCCCGCAGCCGGACCGGCGCGTACTCGGAGATGAAGATCGCCGTGGCCAGGGCCACCGGCACGGCGATCACCAGGGCGATCACGGCGATCAGCAGGCCGTTCGGCAGCACCGAGGCGATGCCGAAGTTGTGCGCCTGGGTCAGCCACTTCTGCTCGGTGAAGAACGAGAAGCCCACCGCCCGCAGTGCGTCGGCGCCGCGCAGGATGAGGAAGAAGGCGATCAGGCCCATGATCGCGAAGACTGAGAGCCCGGCCGCGCGTAGGAGACCGCGGAACACCCGGTCACCGGGCGTGGACGGGGCGGTGATGGTGCGGGGTACATCGTGATCCGGCTGGCCTGGAGTCTCGGCGAACGGTGTCGCGGGCTCGGCGGCGGCTGTCATGGTCTGCTCTCCGGCGCGCTCGGTACGGGACAGGTGCGGGGGGACTGGCGGGAACGGGGAAGGGACTCGGCGGGGCCGGGACAGCGGCCCCGCCGAGTCGGAGGTGCGGTCGTCAGGCGCCGCGGCCCGGGCGCAGGCGCGCCCAGACGCCGGACGCCCCGGCGGCGACCCGTGCACCGGCCGGAGTACCGGCCAGGACGAGCGCCAGCGGACCTCCCACCAGCAGCACCGCGCCGGCGATCAGCGCGATCGGCAGCAGCAGTCGCGCGCCGCCGGAGCGGTCGGCGGCCGGAGTGCCGGCCGCGACCGGAGCGGCCGCGAGCGGAGCGGTGGCGCCCGGGGTCGAGCCGGCCTTGGCCGGAACCACGGGAGCGGTCGGCGCGCCGGCCGCGGGTGCCTGGGCGGCGCCGCCGGCCGCGGCGTCGTCGGTCAGGCCCGACGAGCCGGAGCCGCTCGACGTCTTGGTGCCGGTCGAACCCTTGCTTCCGGTGGTCCCGGTGGAGCCGGTGCCGCCGGACGCGTCGCCCGACCCGCCGGTGGAACCGCCCGTCCCTCCGGTCGATCCACCCGTACCGCCGGTGGTCCCGCCGTTGTCACCGCCGCCGGTGCCGCCGGTGGTCCCACCGTTGTCACCGCCGGTCCCGCCGTTGCCGCCCTCGGGCTCGGGCGGCTTGGGAGCGGTCTGGTTGCCGGGGTAGGTGCCGTCCTGCGCCGCGACGTGCGTCACGGCCGACCGCGCCTGCGCGCGCTGCGCGTCCGTCAGCGCGAGGAAGCCCGCGGTCAGGAGCCCCGGCGTGTTGCCGTAGCGCTGCCCCTCGGCGGGGTCGGTGACCCGCTTCAGGAAGCCCGACGCCGCCTTCGCCCGCTCCGCGGAGAGACCGCCGGTCGGCACCATCGCGTACTGCACGACGGACAGCGGGTACGCCTGGGCCGACTGCGAGAAGTCGGTGCCGGCCACGCCGTACGGCAGCTTCTGGGTGTCGGTGGCGGGGTCGAACGGCATGGTCGCGACGGCCGCCCGGAGGCTGTCCACGGACGGCGTCACGAACTGCCCGGCCGGGTTGCGCAGCGCGGCCTCGGACATGCCGTACGCCTTGGCCTGGCCGCTGTCCATGATCGCGAAGAGCCCGCGGCGGCCCGGGTCGACCGGCGGGCACGCGGGGTGCTTGCCGGAGACGTCGACCTGGGGGAGCTGGCAGGTGGGCTTGTTCATCAGCAGGTTGCGGGCCACCTGGGCCAGTCCGCTGTTGACCGGGTTGATCTCGTACGACTTCCACCCGTCCGGACCGGAGTAGTCCTGGACCCGGATCGCTTCCACCGGGTAGCCGGGGAACGCGGGCTGCTTGTAGAAGGTGTTGATGTGCATGTTGTTCGGGTCCGGCTCGCCGCGCAGGAAGGCCGCGGCCTCCGGGTCGGCGGCGATCCACGAGGTCAGCTGGTAGATCAGGTCGGTGGTGCCACCGACCACGATCGGCGCCGAGTCGGCCAGCCAGGACTGCTCGATGCACGTCGGCCAGCGCTGACCGCCCGCCGGGTCGAGCCTGTTGATGTCGAGGAAGTCCTTGTCCTCGAAGATGCACAGCGGGTTGCCGGCGACGGAGTCGATGGTGACGCCCTGGGCCATGGTGTAGGACTGGGTCAGCATCTTCGCCAGGAGCCGCGGCGTGAGGTTCAGCTTCTTGATCTCACCGGAGTTCGCGAGGTCGTCCACCCGGTAGGCCACCGAGATCGCCGTCGTCGCGAGCGGGGCGTAGACGTGCGGCCGGCTGGCCGGCTCGCTCTCCGGAAGCGCGGTCAGGGCGATGTCCGGCCCCTCCTTCTTCCGGAAGGCGGCCCGGGACTGCGGCTCACCGGTGTTCGAGACGTAGTCGACACCGAGCGACTGCGATCCCTGGCACAGGCCCGCACGCCACTGCTGCATCGCCCGGTTGGCCATCGCCAGGCCGCCGACCGTCAGGTCGATGGCGGTGGAGGCGCAGTCGCTCGCGGTGGGCGCGAAGGTGATCGGGATGACGATCCGGTTCTCCCAGGCGCAGGCCTCGCCCGGACTCCAGCGGTCGTCGGCGCCGCTCATGCCGCGGACCGCCTCGGACGCCATCGCGAAGTAGCCGCTGACGGCCGGGTTGTCGAGATCGTGGAAGGAGCAGTTGGGCTCCATCGTGTCCGAGGTGAAGCCGAGCGAGTCACCGCCGTAGTTGGCCTCGACGACGATCGAACACGGGTGGCTCGCGTCGCAGTTGAGGCTCTGGCTCTCCTGCGCGGTCCAGATCTCGATGTCCGCCTCGCCCCGGCCGTCCGGACCGGTGACCCGGACCGCGCCGTTGAAGGGGAACTCCGGCGTGATGGTGCCCGGCGGGGGCGACGGCTGCTTGAAGCCCAGGGAGGGGTCCTGGTTGTACTTGGTACTGCCGTAGCAGTCGTGCACGGTGGGGTTGGTGCCCCGGCACTGGTAGATCCGGACGGGGTAGAGCTCCTGGCCGGTGGAACTGCCCGGCACGACGAACTTCACCGGATTTCCGGCCGGGTCGACGGTCGGGGTGAAGCCCTCCCAGGAGACACGGACGACCTCGTTGCCGAGGTTGGTGGTCGAGGAGACGGTGATCTTGCCCTTGTCCCCGTGCTGACCGGTCGCCGGGTACCAGATGGCCGGCCCCTCCACGGTCGTCGCCGTGGCGGCGGCCGCCTGCGACACCGTTCCCGCCCCCAGCGGGAGAATCGCCGAGACCCCCACAACGGCCCAGGCCGTCCCCAGCGCCAGCAGCCCCTTTCCCCACCTCCCCAGGGCTCTCGAACCCGGTGGACGGACTCTCATGACGTGCACCTCCAGGGACGCGCTTCGCGCGTAGACGGGGAACCGGCCGGACCCCGGCGCGAGTGGCCAGATGCCGCCGATGGTCAGTCACCATTCGGCCAGCCGTACATGGACGCCGTGGATCGCCAGGGTGTACGAGGCCACAACACGCCTGCGAACCGCCCTGGTTGATCTCCCGTCACCGGCTGTTTCCCCGGCGCGCGGAACAGCGGGGCCCGGACATCCGGACCCCGCCGCCGTTGCCTGGTGCGTGTCAGCTGCCGGCCTTGAAGGTGAGGTTGAGCGAGCCCACCGACTGACCACCGGTGAAGAAGGTGGTGTTCAGCTTGGTGTCGAGGAACTTCGCACCCTCCTCGTCCACCTGGAGGTCGCTGGCCGTCAGCGAGCTGGCGGCGGCGTTGCCGGAGACCGAGGTGTCGCCGGTCGGGTCGAGCAGCGCGACCGGGGCGGTGCCGCCCTGCGGGACACCGGTGATCTGCCAGGTGCTCACGCGGAAGGAGAGGTCCTTGAAGACCGCCGACTTGCCGGTGCGCAGGTTGATGAAGAGCAGCCCGCCGCCCAGCTGGATGTCGCCGTAGTAGGCGGCGAGGTTGGCGGAACCGCCGGTCACCGGGAACGCGGCGGACAGGCCGGTGGCGCTGTCGTAGGAGCCGGTGGCCGTCGGGAGGGCGAAGACCATAACGCCCGCCGAGAGGGAGTTGATGAGGAAGGTGTTGCTCTCGTTCACCACGGCGCTGCCGGTGGCAGGGGTGGCGGCCTCGGCGGTGGCCGAGGTGGCCGCGCCGGTGGTGGCGAGCACGACAGCGGTGGCAACGGCGGCGAGACGGGCGCTGGTGCGGGACATACTGCTCTCCTAAGTGCGCAAATGAAACGGTTCGGCCGTGAGGCCGTGGGTTCGTGCTGTGCGGTGGTGCCTTCACTCGGTGGTGCGGTGGTGCGGTGGTGCTTCGCCGGGCCGACGGTCGGTGCTGTGCCGGTACGGCCCGGCGTGGCCCGGCGGCCAGGGGCGGAAGCCCCTGGCCGCCGGAAGTACGGGGTGCGATCAGATGGTGGAGTGGGTGGTGCTGCCGCAGGCGCCGAGCGGCAGGGTCAGGAAGCCGTAGCTCTTGATGTCGGCGGCGGCGGTGGCGTTCTTGCAGATCCAGCCGTTGCTGCCGAAGATCGCGCGCAGCGCGGTGCCCTGGGTGTCGGTGGCGAGCCAGTTGGTCTGGCGGACCACGTTGTAGATCACGCGGCCGAAGGAGGTGGCGGCGAAGATCGGCGACAGGGTGTTGTCGCTGGTCTGGATCGGGGCGACAGCGTCGATCGAGCGGATGGTGACGTTGCCGGCCTGGTCCGCGCCGGAGCCGTGGCCGTTGTAGACCTGGCCGATGTAGTGGGCGACGGAGTAGGGAACGATCGCGTCGGCGTCGGCCAGCAGCAGGTCGGTGCCCTGGTTCTCCTGGACGCGGGTCGGCTGGACGCACGCGCCGGGGGCGGTGAGGCCCAGCGCCGACAGGAAGAAGGACAGGGTGCCGGAGCCGTTCTGCGGCAGGTAGGCCTTGATCGGGTTGGCCGGGAGGGACGCGTTGATGTCCTTCCAGGTCAGGGCGGAGCAGTTGTAGATGCGGGTCAGGTCGGCCTTGGACAGGTTGACCGGAGCGTTGCTGCCCGTGGTGGCGGTGGCGTAGGAGACCGCGTCCTTGGCGAAGGCCACGAACAGGTCGGTGGTCGGGTCACCCGGGGTGGTGCCGACGGTGTTCTTCGGGCCACGCGAGGAGCGGGCGAAGTCGATCGTGGTCTTGCTGCTGGCGTCCAGGGCCGAGATGCCGGCGGACGAGCCGTTCGGGCGGTTGATCGAGGTGGCACCGGTCTTGGTGGTGAGCGGCGAGGTGCCGGTCGAGTCCCAGCTGTACAGACGCGGCAGGGTGCTGCTGGCGCCCAGGAACGCGTTGTAGTCGGTGGAGAACTGGTTCAGGACGGCCTGGGTGGTGTCCGAGCCGACACCCACGATGTCCTGGGCGGCGGGGGTGACACCGGCGGCCGGGTCGGCAACGGCGGTGCCGGTGGCGACGGTGGCGACCGAGGTCGCGATGGCGACGGCGGCGAGCAGCTTGGCAGCGGTCTTGCGCATGTTCGTCTTCCTCCGGTGGGAGAGATGTACATCGCTTTTCCCGGGTCCTGCTGGTCAGTCCCGGAGCCGGCGGCCACGTCCGCGGTGGCCGTTTCGGCAGTGCCGATCCTGTCGGTCGGCGCGGTTCCGTCGGAAGGGTGGACGGTCGCCCCGGGCAATTGTCGATTTCTCGGTTCAGAGAGGTTTAGCAACAGGTCAGCCCGGCTGTGGAGGGGTGTAAAGCCGCAGGTCAGGGGCCGGTGACGTTCTTCTCCAGGTGGCGACTCGGGGGGTTGCCGGATACCTGCGCTTCACCGGAAGAGGGGGAAACGGGGCGCGGCCCGGGGCCAACGCGAGAAGCCGCCCGAAGGCGGCCGGCGAAGCTTTGTCGACGGTACGTCAGAACCACGTACGTCAGAACGGCCAGGCGTCGTCCCGCCCGGGGCGGCGCAGGTCCTGCCCCAGGCGCTGGAGCCCGGCGAGGAAGCCGGTCACGCCGGCCTGGCACTGATCGCGTCTCAGGTAGCCGCGGGCGCTGCGGGCCACCGGGCCGGCCGCGTCGGCGGCGCCCGGGCGGGTGGTGCGCACCGGCAGGTACGCCGTCCACACCCACAGTCTCGCCTCGGACTGGCCGACGGCACATCGCAGTGCGGCCCGTTCGATGATCAATTCACGGACCGCCTCGGCGAGTTCCGCTTCACCCCGGTAGGTGCGCACGCCGACGCCGAGCTGCCGCCCGTTGGCCGCGCGCAGCGCCCAGGACAGCGAGCGGTCACCGACCGGGACGGTCAGCAGGCGCGGCCCGCGCCGGTCAGCGGACATCGGACGTTCTCAACGACGTCCCCCGTTCGGAGAGTTCGGGCAGTTCCAGGGCGGGCTGCTTGGCCAGCAGCACGACGAACCGCCGGAAGGCGTTCTGGCAGGTGGCGTACCGCTCGTAGGCGCGGCTGGACCGCACCTCCGGCAGGGTGCGCGATCCGGGGATCACCCAGATCCAGCCGATGCCGTCCCGGACGTGCGTGATCCGGGCGGTGAGCCCGTCCGCGACGGCCCGTAAGCCGTCGAAGCCGCGCTCCGCCTCCCCGGCCGTCTCGTACGCGGCCGGGGTGACCGCGACGACGCGCCCGTTCGGTGCCTTCAACTGCCAGCGGTACCGCCCGTCCGGTGCCCGTTCGGCCCGGAACCCCCCTCGACTTGCCCCTGCTGCGGTGTGACCGCGGCTCGACGCGTCCACTGCTCCCCCACAGTCCGGTTTGCTCTCCGAGACGGGAGTAAAGCTATGTGTGCACACGAGAGCGCCGGAAGGCCGTGAAATACACAACTTGCTCCGTTGGCCGGGAAGTTCTCTCTCGTTAAACTTTCACGGAGTACACACGGTGTGAGCGCCAACCGACCCCGGGACGGCTCCCCGTCGTTTACAAACCGTTCGAGGCCGTCCGGGGGATGTCCCACCGGTCGGACGGGTGTTCACAGCCGGGCCGTCCAGCGCACCCGGGTGCCCCGGCCGAACGGGCCCGGCTCGTGCCAGGCGTCACCGCCGAGCGCCTCGGCGCGCCGCGCCAGGTTCCGCAGGCCGCTGCGCCGACCGCCCTCGGGGATGCCGACGCCGTCGTCGGTGACGGTCAGCAGGACGCCGGGCCGCCCGCCCCGGTCCAGCGACTCCGGATCGCCGCCGACCGGGCGGCCGCAGCCGTCCAGGTGCACGGTCGCGTCGACCTCGACGCCGACCCGGGAGGCCCGGGCGTGCCGAGCCGTGTTGGACAGCATCTCCCGCAGCGCCGCCAGCAGTTGGCGCTCCGTCTTCTCGCCGACCAGGCTCTCCACCGGACCGACGAAGGAGACCGAGGGCTTGAAGCCGAGCGCCGCCGCGCTCTGGCTGCACTCGCGCAGCACCCGGGTCCGCAGGGTGTCCGGCGCGTCGCCGTGGTCGTCGTGCTGGAGCGCGTAGATGGTGGTGCGGACCTCCTGGATGGTGGCGTCCAGCTCGTCCACCGCCTCCCCGATCCGGACCTTCACCTCGGGGACGACGGCCCGCCGGGCGGCGCCCTCCAGCATCATGCCGGTGGCGAAGAGCCGCTGGATGACCAGGTCGTGGAGGTCCCGGGCGATCCGGTCGCGGTCCTGGAAGACGGCGAGCCGCTGCTGGTCGCGCTGGCCCTCGGCGAGCCGCAGCGCGAGCGCGGCCTGCGAGGCGAAGGTCTCGGCGAGCTGCTTCTCGGCCCCGGAGAACGGCACGGCGCCGCGCGAGCGCCAGACGCAGAGCCCGCCGAGCACCCGGCCGGCGGCGACCATCGGCACGGCCAGCGAGGGGCCGAAGCTGCGGGCGAGCCGGATCACCACGGTCGGATCGGTGGACATGTCGTCGAGGTGGACGCTCTCCCCCTGGAAGAGCTTGCCCGCGACGCTGTCGGAGGGCATCAGCTCGCCCTGCAGGAACTCGGCGGCCTCCCCGGACGCGTGGGCGACCCGCATCTGGCCGTCGACGGTCGGCAGCAGGATCATGCCCAGCGCGGCGTCCGCCAGCTCCCTGACCTGCTCGGCGGCCACCGTGAGCGCCACCCGGGCCTCGTCGGTGGAGAGCAGCGCGGTGGTGACGGCGGCCGCCCCGGCGATCCACCGTTCGCGGCGGCGGCCCTCCTCGTAGAGCCGGGAGTTCTCGATCGCGACGCCCGCCGCGGCGGCCAGCGCGTGCACCACCTGCTCGTCCTCCGGGGTGAAGGCGCCGCCGGTGCGCTTCTCGGTGAGGTAGAGGTTGCCGAACACCTCGTCGCGGATCCGGATCGGCTCGCCGAGGAAGGTCCGCATCGCCGGGTGGTGCGGCGGGAAGCCGTACGAGCGCGGGTCGGCGGTGAGGTCGGTGAGCCGCAGCGGCTCGGGCCGGTCGATCAGCGCGCCGAGGATGCCCCGGCCGACCGGCAGCTCGCCGATCTCCCGGACGGTCTCGTCGTCGACGCCGACGTGGATGAAGTCCTGGAGCCCCTGTCCCCCGGGCGCGACCACCCCGAGCGCGGCGTACCGCGCGTCCACCAGCTCGGCGGCGCCGGCGGCGATCCGGTGCAGGGTGGCGTGCAGGTCCAGCCCGGCGCCGACCGAGACCACCGCCTCCAGCAGCCGCTGCATCCGGTCGGTGACGGCGGCGGCGGACTGCAGCCGCTCCGACACCTCGGTGACCAGCGTGTCCAGCCCGAGCGAGGAGATCTCGGGCACCCGGTGCGGCGCCGGATCGGTCTCCGGCTCCGGCGGGGTGAAGTCCGGCAGGTCTGGCGTGGGGTCCATGGTGAAGAGCGTAGTTTGTACGGTTTTCGACAGAAGGAGCGACGCGGCGGGCGGCGGCCCCGCCCCGGTCAGCCGACCGCGAGCGGCAGCCCGTCGGTCTCCCGCTCCCGGTCGTGCATCGCCCGCAGGCGGCCGGCCGGGCGGGCCAGGAGCTCGGACCAGCGGCCGCGCTCGACGACCCGGCCGGCGTCCAGGACGAGGACCTCGTCGACGGTGCCGTCGTCGAGGCCGGCCAGCCGGTGGGTGATCAGCACGGTGGTGCGGCCGGCCGTGGCGGTGAGCAGGTCGGCGGTGAGGGCGTCCGCCGTGGGCAGGTCGAGGTGCTCGGCGGGCTCGTCCAGGACGAGCACCGGGAAGTCGGCGAGCAGTGCCCGGGCGAGCGCGAGCCGCTGGCGCTGGCCGCCGGAGAGCCGGGCGCCGTGCTCGCCGACCAGGGTGTCCAGGCCGTCCGGCAGGGTCTCGGTGAAGTCCAGCAGCCGGGCGGCGGCGAGGGCGGCGCGCAGCTCGTCCTCGTCGGCGTCCGGCCGGGCGAGGCGGAGGTTCTCGCGCAGCGAGCTGTCGAAGACGTGGGCGTCCTGGGCGCAGAGCCCGATCACCCGGCGGACGTCCTCCCCCGCGAGCTCCCGGCTGTCCACAGCCTGTGGACGGCCGGCGGCGAGCAGCACGCTCCCGGCGTCCTGGTCGAGGAAGCGCAGCAGTGCCTGGGCGAGGGTGGTCTTGCCGGAGCCGGACGGGCCGACCACGGCGATCCGCCGGCCGGCGGCGAGGTCGAGGTCGACACCGGACAGCGCGTCGGCGTCCTGACCGGGGTGGCGGGCGGTCAGTCCGCGGACGGCGATCGGCAGCGGCTGCTCGGGCAGGGCCTTCGGCGCGACCGGTTCGGCGACGGCGTCGGGCGCGTCCAGCACCTCGGCCAGCCGCGCCGAGGCGGCCAGGCTGCGCCGGCGGGCCTGGACGGCGAGCGGCATGCCGGTGACGGCCTCGAAGGCGGCCAGCGGGGTGAGCACGACCACGGCCAGGCAGACCGGGGCGAGCGCCCCGGACTCGACGCCGCGCAGGCCGACGGCCGCGGCGGCGGCCACCGTGAGGCCGGTGAGCAGGGTGATCAGCCCGGTGCCGAGCGCGGCGGTGGCGGCCGAGCGGGCGGCCAGCCCGGTCAGCTCGGTGTCGGCGGCGCGGACGGCGGCGAGCCGGCCGGGCAGCGCGCCGGCCACGGTGAGCTCGGCCGTCCCGCTGAACGCGTCCAGCACGGTGGTCGCGAGCCGGCCCCGGGCCGGGGCCTGGCGGCGTTCGGCGGCGGCCGACCAGCGGGCGGTCAGCGCGGGCACCACCAGGCCGGCGAGCAGCAGCCCGGCGCCGAGCACCAGCCCGGCGGCGGGCAGGAAGGCGCCCATCGCGACGGCGGCGGCCAGCGAGACCACGGCGGCCACGGCGGCCGGCAGGCGCCAGCGCAGGTAGTGGTCCTGGACCGCGTCGACGTCGGCGACCAGCCGGGAGAGCAGGTCGCCGCGCCGGAAGGCGGGCAGCGCGGCGGGGGCGAGCGCGGTGAGCCTGCGGTACACGGCGGCGCGCAGGGTGCCGAGGGTGCGCAGCACGGCGTCGTGCGAGACCAGCCGCTCGGCGTAGCGGAAGACGCTGCGGCCGATGCCGAAGGCGCGCACCGAGGTGACGGCCATCATCAGGTAGAGGACCGGCGGCATCTCGGAGGCGTAGGAGATGAGGTAGCCGGAGGTGGCCATCAGCGCGACGGCGCAGCCGAGCGCGAGGGCGCCGAGGAGGACGGAGAGGGCGAGTCGGGGCCCGGGCCCGGTCACCGCGTCCGGGCCGGACGGCGGCTCGTCCGCCGGCGCCGGCGGGGTGGGCCGGCCGCGGTGCGCGAGCACCGGGACGGCCGCCGGGGAGGCCGGGGGAGCGGCCGGCCCGGCCAGCCGGACCCGGTGGTCGGCGGCGGCCAGCAGTGCGGGCCGGTGCGCGACCAGCAGCACGGTGCGCGCCGGGTCGGCGGCCAGGGCCCGGACGGTGTCGACGACGGCCGCCTCGGAGGCGCCGTCCAGGTTGGCGGTGGGCTCGTCGAGCAGGACGAGCGGACGGTCGTCGGCGAGCAGCACCCGGGCGAGCGCGAGCCGCTGGCGCTGGCCGGCGGAGAGCCCGGCGCCGTCCTCGCCGAGGGGGGCGTCCAGCCGGGTGACGAAGTCGAGGGCGTGGGCGGCGCGCAGGGCCGTCCACAGCTGCTCGTCGGTGGCCCCGGGCCGGTAGAGCCGCAGGTTGTCGGCGACGGTGCCGGCGAACAGGTGCGGGTGCTGCGGCACCCAGGCGATCTGCCGCCGCCAGCTCTCCGGCTCCAGGTCGGCCAGGTCGTACGTCCGCCCGTCGGCGGCGGTGATCCGGACGGTGCCGGCGTCCGGGGCGGTGAGGCCGAGCAGGACGCCGAGCAGGGTGGACTTGCCGGCGCCGGACGGGCCGGTGAGCGCGACGGTCCCGCCCGGCGGCAGGGTCAGCGCGGCGCCGTCGAGGGCGGCCGCGGCGCGGTCGGGGAAGCGCACGGTGAGGCCGTCGGCCTCGACGGCGGCCCCGGCGAGGTCGGGTGCGGGGACCGTGCCGGCGGCCGGGATCGGGGTCTCCAGCACCTCGAAGATCCGGTCCGCGGCGGTCAGGCCCTCGACGCTGGAGTGGTAGAGCGCGCCGACCTGGCGGATCGGGAAGTAGACCTCGGGGGCGAGGATCAGGATCAGCAGCCCGGTCTCCAGGTCGAGGCTGCCGTTCACCAACCGGAAGCCGATCGAGACGGCGACCAGCGCCACCGAGAGGGTGGAGAGCAGCTCCAGGGCGAAGGAGGAGATGAAGGCGATCCGCAGGGTGCGCAGGGTGGCCCGGCGGTAGTCGGCGGTGATCCGGGCGATCGTGGCGGCCTGGGCGCGGGCCCGGTTGAAGACCTTGAGCGTGGGCAGCCCGGCGACCACGTCCAGGAAGTGGTGGGAGAGCCGGGACAGGGTGCTCCACTGGCGGTCCATCCGGGCCTGGGTGGCCATCCCGATCAGCACCATGAACAGCGGGATCAGCGGCAGGGTGCAGGCGATGATCGCGGCCGAGGCGGCGTCGGCGCCGACGATCCGCAGCAGCACGGCGGCCGGGACGACCACGGCGAGCGCCAACTGCGGCAGGTAGCGGGCGAAGTAGTCGTCGAGCGCGTCGACGCCCCGGGTGGCGAGGGCGGTGAGTTCGCCGGTGCGCCGGCCCGCCGGGTGGGCCGGGCCGAGCGCGGTGGCGTGGTCGAGCAGCCGGCGCCGCAGGGTGGACTTCACCCGGGCGACGGACCGGTGCGCGGTCAGCTCGGTGAGCCAGCCGACCAGCCCGCGCCCGATCGCGGTGAGCACCAGCAGCGCCAGCGGCGCGGTGAGCTCGTCGAGCCCGGCCCGCTGCTGGAAGCCGCGGACCACGAGCTCGGCGATCAGGCCCGCCTGGGCGACCACCAGGGCCGCGTTCGCCGCGCCCAGGAGGACGGTCCCGGCGAGGAAGGCCCGGGTGGTGCGGGCGTACCCGAGGAGTCGGGGGTCGACCGGCTTCACGGCGTCAGGCCTGGTCGAGGGCGGCGGCCGGGTCGTGCCCGGGGATGTGCTGGACACCGATCCGCTTGCGGAACACCCAGTACGTCCAGCCCTGGTAGAGCAGCACGAGCGGGGTGAAGACCACCGCCACGATGGTCATCAGCTTGAGCGTGTAGGCCGAGGAGGCCGCGTTGCTCACGGTCAGGCTCCAGTCCGGGTCGAGCGTGGAGGGCATGACGTCGGGGAAGAGCGAGAGGAAGAGCATGGCCACGGCGGCCACGATCGTCGCGCCCGACAGCACGAACGCCCAGCCCTCGCGGGCCACCTGGTTGGCGGCCAGCGCGCCGGCCAGCGCGAGCACCGCGATCACCAGGGCGGCGAGGCTCCAGCCGTTGCCGTGGTCGGCCTGGGTCCAGATCAGGAAGACCGCGGCGAGCGCCGCCGTCGCCAGGCCGGTGCGCAGGGCGGTGGCCCGGGCCCGGTCGCGGATCTCGCCGACCGTCTTGAGCGCGGCGAACACCGAGCCGTGGAAGACGAACAGGACGAGCGTCACCAGGCCGCCGAGCAGCGCGTAGGGGTTGAGCAGGTCCCAGACGCTGCCGACGAAGTTCTTCTGCGCGTCGATGTCGACGCCGCGCACGATGTTGGCGAAGGCGACGCCCCAGAGGAAGGACGGGATCAGCGAGGTCCAGAAGATCGCCTCCTCCCAGTTGCGCTGCCAGCGCGGCTCGGGCCGCTTGGCCCGGTACTCGAAGGCGACGCCGCGGACGATCAGGCAGACCAGGATGACCAGCAGCGGGATGTAGAAGCCGCTGAACAGGGTGGCGTACCAGTCGGGGAAGGCCGCGAAGGTCGCGCCGCCGGCGGTCAGCAGCCAGACCTCGTTGCCGTCCCAGACCGGGCCGATGGTGTTGATCAGCACCCGCCGCTCGGCGGTGTTCCTGGCGAGCGTCTTGGTGAGGACGCCGATGCCGAAGTCGAAGCCCTCCAGGAAGAAGTAGCCGATCCAGAGGACGGCGATCAGGACGAACCAGACGTCGTGAAGTTCCATGGTGTGTCGGTCCTATCGATCCGCGGGGGCCTCAGTAGGCGAAGGCGAGCGGCTTGTCGGCGTCGTCGTCCGAGGCCGGGCCGCGCAGGGACGGGTCCTTGGCGGGCGGCTGCTCGTCGGTGGCCGGGCCGGCCTTGGCGTACTTGACCAGCAGTTTGACCTCGATGACGGCGAGGATCGCGTAGAGCGCGGTGAAGGTGCACAGCGCGCCGATCTGGGTGCCGACGCTCACGTTGGGCGAGACGGCGCTGGCGGTGGTCATCAGTCCGAAGACCGCCCAGGGCTGGCGGCCCATCTCGGTGAAGATCCAGCCGAAGCTGTTGGCGATCAGCGGGAAGCCCATGGTGAGGATGCCGATCCGCCAGCTCCACTTGGTGAGGAACGGGCCCAGCTCCCGCTTCGGGGTGAGCATCAGCCTCGGCACCTCCTCGTCGCCGGTGCGGAACTCCGGTGCCAGGAAGCGCTTCTTCCGGGTGGTCCAGAGTCCGATCAGGCCGGCCACGAAGGAGGTCATCCCGAAGCCGATCATGAGGCGGAAGCCCCAGTAGGTGACGAAGATGCTCGGGATGTAGTCCTTGGGATCGCCGCCGTACTTGGCGGCCTCGGCGGCGGCGGTGTCGTTGATGCCGGGGACGGAGGAGCTGAAGTCGCTGTTGGCGAGGAAGGACAGTGCGGCGGGGATCTCCAGCTCGACCGAGTTGTGGCCCTTGCCGACGTCGCCGACCGCGAAGACCGAGAACGGCGCGGGCGCCTTGGTGTCCCAGAGGGCCTCGGCGGCGGCCATCTTCATCGGCTGCTGGCGGAACATGACCTTGGCGAGCTGGTCGCCGCTGAGCGCGGTGCCGAGGCCCGCGATCACGGCGAGGACCAGGCCGAGGCGCAGCGAGGTGCGCATCGCGGCGACCCGCTTGGGGTTGGCGGTGCCCGGCTTGCGCTTGGCCTTCCAGAGGTGGAAGGAGGCGATGCCGACCACGAACGCCGCGCCGGTGAGGAAGGCCGCGGTCAGGGTGTGCAGGACGACGGTGACGGTGGTGTCCTGGAACAGCACCCGCGCGATGTCGTTGAGCTGGGCCTTGCCGGTGGCCGGGTCGATCGCGTAGCCGACCGGGTGCTGCATCCAGGAGTTGGCCGCCAGGATGAAGTAGGCGGAGAGCACGGTGCCGAGCGCGACCATCCAGATGCAGGCGCAGTGCAGCTTCCGGGGCAGCTTGTCCCAGCCGAAGATCCACAGGCCGATGAAGGTCGACTCGAAGAAGAAGGCGATCAGCGCCTCCATCGCGAGCGGGGCGCCGAAGACGTCACCGACGAAGCGGGAGTAGTCGGACCAGTTCATGCCGAACTGGAACTCCTGGACGATGCCGGTGACCACGCCCATCGCGATGTTGATCAGGAAGAGCTTCCCCCAGAACTTGGTGGCGTGGAAGTACTTCTCCTTGTCCGTCCGCACCCACGCGGTCTCCAGTCCGGCGACGATCGCGGCGAGGCTGATGGTGAGCGGGACGAAGAGGAAGTGGTAGACGGTGGTGATGCCGAATTGCCATCGCGCGATGGTCTCGTGAGCGATTGCCAGTTCCACGTCGCCCTCTCTCCAACCGACCCTGTCGAGGTCACATTTCAGGACAAACTTCATCTATAGCGGCGGACCGCCGCCCAAGCGCGCAAGCTTGTCCGCTTGTGAACGTGAACACGTTCACAAGCATCAGTATCCACCACCCTTACAGGCGATTCACCGGCGGGGTGGGCTTGACCGGCAGCGATGCCGTGCGCACAGTCTGCGAAGGGGGTCGTCGGACCACAACGAACGAGCGGGTGCACGCCGCGGAAAATCTGGACGATCTGTCCATTGACAGCCGCCGGACCCTCCAGAGCGGCGGATCGGGGACACAACTCCCCCGAACCGCCGCGGACCGCCCTGACCGGCTGCACCCGGGAGGCCGGGTTCCTGCTCGGCGGGGCCGCCGAGGGCGCGGCCCGCGGACGGCTAGGCCCGGCCGAGGAGCTGGGTGCCGGGGGCGGAGGGGGCGCGGGCGGTGAAGAAGTCGACGAAGCCGCGCAGGAACTCGGCCACCGTGATGACGCCGTCCCCGTCGGTGTCCAGCCGGCGGAAGCCGTGCGAGAGCTCGGCCGGGTGCACCCGGCGGCCGTCGAACAGCACCCGGTACTCGGCGAAGTCCAGCAGGCCGTCCCCGTCGGTGTCGGCCGCCGCGAACACCGCCCGCAGCGCGGGGAGCAGGCCGCCCTCCAGGTAGGCCGGGTCGCGGTCGCAGCCGGCCAGCGTGGCGGCGACGTACTCGGCCCGGCTGATCCGGCCGTCGCCGTCGGTGTCCATGGTCGCCCGCAGCTGCTCCCACCACGCCTCGAACGCGGCGTGCACCCGGGCCTCGCCCTCCTCGGAGAGCTCCAGCTGCCAGCAGACGTTGTGCGCCATCGCCTGCAGGTCGCGGGCCGTCAGCAGGCCGTCGCCGGTCTGGTCGAGGACCTCCCGGAAGAACCGGTCCAACCGGGGCGGCCGGGTGTCCTGGCGCGGCATCCGCCGGGGCCGGGACGGCGGGCGGACGCCGGGGGCGCGGTAGCGGTAGCGGTCCGGCAGCCCGGTCAGCACCGCCCGGCCGCCGCGGTGCAGCACCCGGGAGAGCAGCGCGCCGCGGCGGGTGCGGACCAGGCCGAACCGCTCGCGGTACACCGCCGGGAGGTCCGCGACGGTCAGCTCGGTGACCGTCCGGGCCACCACCGACCGCAGCACCCGCCAGCCCACCGGCCCGAGGAAGCGCAGCCTTCGCGGGCAGGGCGCCTCGTGCAGCATGTCGTACAGCAGGTGCCGCGCCGTCCCGGTGAACTCCAGCCGCTCGGCGGTCGTCCGCCGCAGGTAGCCGGGCAGCTCGGCGGCGGTCGCGGGCAACTCCCCCGGCGGAAGTCCGAACACCGCCGCGATCTCGGCGAACTCCTTGTAGATGGTGTCGAGTTCGTCCGCCGTGTACGGCTCGCCGCTCAACTCCCGCATGGCGGCCACCGCTTCGAAGAGGGTGAGCAGCACCCAGGCCCGGGTGGCCGGGTCGTGGGCGTCGTACGACCGGCCGTCCTCGGTGGTGCCGCGGATCCGCCGGTGCGCCCGGTCGAGCCGCTGGACCTCGCGCCAGAGCTGCTCCTGGTCGGCCTGGAAGAGCCGCCGCCCGCTGCCGAGGGTGTGCTCGATCCGCCGCCAGGGGTGGCCGCGGTAGGTGGAGTGCTCGTCCATCCCGGCCGCGACCACCGGATGGGAGGCCTGGAGGACCAGCAGCCGCCAGGCGACGAGCACGATCCGCCACTCGGAGAGGTCCCGGCGGAAGGACGCCCCGGGACGTGCTGCCGACGCTGCCGACGCTGCTGACGCTGCCATCCGGGAATCTCCTGGGAGTTGCGGGACCTTCGCGTACGGGCGGGGCCCTTCCCGGCCGTCCGGCGGGGAAACCCGGCGCCGGATTGATCAGACAGCCCTACTTGGCAGGCGCTGTCAGTTCTGCGAGCTCGGCGAGGTCCGCCGCGTCCAGGCGCAGCGCGGCGGCGTCGACGTTCTCCTCCAGGTGCGCCGGCGAGGAGGTGCCCGGGATGGCCAGGATCGCCGGGGAGAGCGCCAGCAGCCAGGCCACCATCACCTGGGCCCGGGTGGCGCCGTGCCGTTCGGCGACCGCGCGCAGGGCCGGGTGGTCGGGCACCCCGGTGCCGCCCAGCGGGTAGAACGGCACGAAGGCGATGCCCCGCCGCGCGCAGTCGGCCAGCAGCCGGTCGTCGGCCTCGTCGTGCTCCAGCACGCTGTACCTGTTCTGCACCGCGGCCACCGGGGCGAGCGCCTCGGCCTCGGCGAGCTGGGCCGCGTTCACGTTGCTGACGCCCAGCCGCCCGATCAGGCCCTCCGCGCGCAGCTCGGCCAGGGCGGCGAAGGGTTCGGCGATCGAGGACTGGCTGGGCAGCCGGCGCAGGTAGACCAGGTCGAGCCGCTCCACGCCCAGCTCGCGCAGATTGCGGTGGACCGCCGCGCGCAGCGCGTCCCGGTCGGCCGGGTCCATCCACGCGCCGTCCGGTTCACGGCCGGGGCCGACCTTGGTGGCGATCACCAGGTCGTCCCGGTAGGGGTGCAGGGCCCGCCGGATCAGGCCGTTGGCGGAGACGTCGCGGAAGAAGTAGAACCAGGCGGTGTCGATGTGGTCGACGCCCAGCTCCACCGCCCGGCGCAGCACCCGCACGCTCTGTTCGGGGTCGCAGGCGGGGCCGCCCCAGTCGCGGGAGGGCAGCTTCATCGCGCCGAAGCCCATCCGGGAGACGGGAAGCCCGCCGGCCAGGGGGAAGGTGCCGGCCGCGGCGGCAGGAGGAGTCGTCGTCATGGCGTCCAGCCTCGCCCGGGCTCGCCGGGGCGCCGTCCGATCTGGCAGCTTGCTGCCATGAGTACTGATCAGATCGTCACCCTGCACGGCGAACGCGCACTCGTCCAGCGGGCCGGCCACCTCTTCCTCGCCTCGCGCGAGGAGTTCCTGGTCGCCGCCGCCGATCTGACGACCTGGTCGCCGGGCGTCAACGCGGCCTTCCGCGAGGGGAAGCGGCCGCACGTCGTCCCCGGCCTGGCCATGCGCAAGCTGTACAGCCGGCGCGCCCTCGCCGACCCCGAGCAGCACCGGCGGCTGCGGCGGATCGCCGCCACCGGCATCGAGGTCCGGATCTCCGACGGGCCGATCGCCCGCGAGGCCGTCGTCATCGACCGGCGCACCGCGATCCTGGCCGGGCCGCCGGTGCGCGGCGTCCGCCCCTACACCGTGGTGCACACCCCGGAGGTCGTGGACGGCGTGCGCTCGCTGTTCCGCGCCACCTGGGAGACCGCCACCGACCTCGCCGACTGCGCCGCCCCGCCGCCCCCGCTGGACGACCGGGCCCGCCACATCCTGCGCACCCTCGCCGCCGGCCACACCGACGAGGCCGGTGCCCGACTGCTCGGCGTCTCGCTGCGCACCTACCGCCGCCGGGTCGCCGAGCTCATGACCGCCCTCGGCGCCACCTCCCGCTTCCAGGCCGGCCTCCTCGCCCAGGGCCTGCTGGACGAGGAGGCCGCCCCGGCCGGCCCCCGGTGAGCCCGGCCTCAGCGCTGGTGGGGGAGTTCGAGCCGGAAGGTGGCGCCGCTGCCGGGGCTGGTGTGGAGGGTGAGGGCGCCGCCGTGGGCGTGGGTGAGGGCGGTGGCGATGGCGAGGCCCAGGCCGGCGCCGCCGCGGCCGTCGGGGCGGCTGCGGGAGGCGTCGACGCGGTAGAAGCGGTGGAAGACCAGGGCGGCCTGGTCGGCGGTGAGGCCGGGGCCGGAGTCGGCGACCTCCAGGAGGCAGAGGCCGCCGTCGGTGCCCACGCCGATCCGCACCGGGGTGCCGGGCGGGGTGTGCTTGACCGCGTTGCCGACCAGGTTGGTGACCACCTGGCGGAGCCGGGCCTCGTCGCCGAGGACCGGCGCGGGACCGGGCGGGCCGCTGCCGGCCGGGCCGGTGAGCGCGACCGGGCGGCTCGGGTCCAGCGCGGTGAGGTCGTGCAGGGCGTCGGCGGCGAGCGTGCGCAGGTCCATCGGGGCGAGGTCGAGCGGGCGCTCCTCGTCGAGCCGGGCGAGCACCAGCAGGTCCTCGACCAGGGCGCCCATCCGCACCGCCTCGTTCTCGATCCGGCCCATGGTGCGCCGCACGTCGGACTCGGTCGGCAGGGCGCCCATCCGGTACAGCTCGGCGAAGCCGCGGATGCCGGCCAGCGGGGTGCGCAGCTCGTGCGAGGCGTCCGCGACGAACCGCCGCATCCGGGACTCGGACTCCGCGCGGGCGGCGAAGGCGGACTCGATCTGCGCCAGCATGCCGTTCAGCGCGATGGAGAGCCGGCCGACCTCGGTGTGCGGCGGGAGGGCGGGCATCCGGTGCGAGAGCTCACCGGCGGCGATCCGCTGGGCGCCCTCCTCGATCCGGCGCAGCGGCCGCAGGCCGGCCCGGACGGCGAAGAAGCCGAGTGCGGCGATCAGCACCAGGACGGCGCCGCCGATGCCGAGGAAGGCGGTGCGCAGCCGCGCGACGGTGCCGTCGATGTCCTCCCGGGAGACGGCCACCATCACGTACGCGGAGCTGGGCGCGGGCGCGGCGAAGACGCTGGCCGGGGCGGTGTTCTGGCGCTGGACCGGCAGCACCAGCGCCCGCCAGCGGTGCCGGCCGCCGTGCTGGTCGGGCAGGTCGAAGGGGGTGTCGGGGTCGACCCGGGCGGGGTCGAAGCCGGCCGGCTGCGGCGCCGGGTCGCTCTCGGAGACCGGCTGGCGCATCACGCCCTGCACCTTGCCGTCGGCGGACAGGTACTGGACCAGGTACTGGCTGGGCAGGGCGGCCAGGTACTGCGGGGTGGAGCGCTTGCCGCCGACCGCGGGCAGCGGCTGCTGCTTGGCCTCCGGCCAGTTGAGCCGGGACGGCGCGCGGCGGGCGAGCGGCTCGCCGTAGCGCTCCAGCTGTTCGTCGAGCCGCTGCACCAGCTGGTGCCGGACGGTGCCGAGCACCACGGTGTCGCTGACCACCAGCCCGGTGGTGACCAGGGCGAGCACCAGCACCAGCAGCCGGGCCCGCAGCGACACCCGGCCGCGGCGGCGCGGGGCGGGGTCCGGCTCCGCGGCGCCCGGCCGCAGCGGGACGGGCTCGGCGGTCGGCGGGGCGGCGGTCGGTCCTGCGGTGGTCACCTGCGGGCCGCTCAGCTCTGCGGCGGGCGGCGCAGGGCGTAGCCGATGCCGCGCACGGTGTGGATCAGCTTGGGCCCGTGCGCCGGACCGGAGTCGAGCTTGCGGCGCAGGTAGGAGATGTAGGACTCGACGATGGAGAGGTCGCCGCCGAAGTCGTAGGCCCAGACGTGGTCGAGGATCTGCGCCTTGGAGACCACCCGGCCGACGTTGGCCATCAGGTAGTGCAGCAGCTTGAACTCGGTCGGGGAGAGCGCGACGACGCCGCCGCCGCGGGTGACCTCGTGGGCTATCGGGTCCAGGACGAGGTCGGCGACGATCAGCCGGCCGTCCTCGGCCGGTCCGCCGGAGCGGCGCAGGATCGCGCGGATCCGGGCGATCAGCTCCTCCAGGCTGAACGGCTTGGTCACGTAGTCGTCGGCACCGGCGGCGAGGCCCTGGACCTTGTCGCCGACACCGTCCTTGGCGGTGAGGAAGAGCACCGGCAGGTGGTCGCCGGGGTGGCCGTGGGCGGGGCCGGCGATCAGGCCGCGGCTGGTCTGCTCGCGCAGCCGCCCGACCAGGGCGAAGCCGTCGAGGTCGGGCAGCATCACGTCGAGGACGACCAGGTCGGGGCGGTCCGCGGCGATCAGCCGGAGCGCCTCGGCGCCGGTCGCGGCGGAGGCCACCCGGAAGCCCGAGAAGCGGAGCGAGGCGGACAGCAGTTCCCGGATGTTCGGTTCGTCGTCGACGACCAGGAGGAAGGCCTCCCCCTGCCCGCCGCTGGTCACCGCCGGAGTTCCTGGTGTCGACACAGTGCCTTGCACGGGGGTTCCGCCTCCCGGTCGGACGATGGCGTTCAGCTTGAGGCTAGCCCGGGGAGGCTATGGGCCATCGATGAATGTTGGATTAACACCTTATCGGGCGGTTTTGTCCGGACGGACCCGCGGGGGCAGGCCTGGGTGGTGTGCGCACGGTTCCGGCGGCGCCCCCGGAACCGTGCCCGGGAAACGCCGCGGCGGAGCAGGCCGCCCCGTGGGGACGCCCGCTCCGCCGCGTGCCGGAGCAGGGGGGTCACAGCTCCTTGCGGAACGCCTCCGCCACCGCGAGGAAGATCGAGTTGCCCTCGACCTCGCCGATCGAGATCCGCACGCCCTCCGGGAACGGCCGGACGATCACCCCGGCCTCGGCGCACGCCGCCGCGAAGTCCTGCGAGCGCTCGCCCAGCTCCAGCCAGACGAAGTTGGCCTGCGAGTCCGGGATCTCCCAGCCCTGGGCGCGCAGCCCGGCCACCACCCGGGTCCGCTCCTCCACCAGCGCCTCGACCCGGACCATCAGGGCCTCCTCGGCGCGCAGCGAGGCGACGGCGGCGTCCTGGGAGAGCTGGGTGACGCCGAACGGCACCGCGGTCTTGCGCAGGGCGTTCGCCACCGGCTCGTGCGCGATCGCGAAGCCGACCCGCAGCCCGGCCAGGCCGTAGGCCTTGGAGAAGGTGCGCAGCACGCAGACGTTCGGGCGGTCCCGGTAGAGGTCGATGCCGTTGGGCACCTCGGGGTCGCGGATGAACTCGATGTACGCCTCGTCGACGACGATCAGCACGTCGGACGGGACGGCGTCCAGGAAGCGCTCCAGCTCGGCGCGGTGGATCACGTTGCCGGTGGGGTTGTTCGGGTTGCAGACGAAGATCAGCCGGGTCCGCTCGGTGACCGCGGCCAGCATCGCGTCCAGGTCGTGGTCCCCGCCGGCGGTGAGCGGCACCGGGACCGGGGTCGCGCCGGCGACCTGGGTGATGATCGGGTAGGCCTCGAAGGAGCGCCAGGCGAAGATCACCTCGTCGCCCGGGCCCGCGGTCGAGAGGATCAGCGACTGGGCGACGCCGACCGAGCCGGTGCCGGTGGCGATGTGCTCGGCCGGCACGCCGAAGTGCTCGGCGAGCACGGCGGTCAGCTCGGTGACGGCCATGTCGGGGTAGCGGTTGAGCCTGCCGGCCGCCGCGACCGCCGCCTCCAGGACGCCCGGGAGCGGCTCGTAGGGGTTCTCGTTGGACGACAGCTTGTACGCGTCGGCGCCGGCGGGCTTGCCCGGCTTGTAGGTGGGGATGCCGTCCAGGGTCGGCCTGAGGCGGGGGCCCTGTGCTGCGGTCACGGTCGGTCTCCTTCTGTTCTTCCCGCTGCGTTCGCCCGCCACGGCCGGGATCACCGCCGTGTCCGGGATCTGGGAACGCACCCGGTCCACCCCGGTCGGGTGCCCTGAACGATACCGATCCGCACTCACCCGTAGGAGTGAGATGCCCGGTCGGGTTACAGGTGCAGATCAGCCATTCTGCCGGGTTCCTTTGGCACATGTCAGAGGTAAACCGGCTGGTTTCGTCCGGGGATCGAAGGGGCGCGCGCGGGCTCACTCATGGAGAAACGTATCTCCACAGGCTCCCAATGCGCCGGTCACAGACCCTTGTCAGGAGCCATACGATCGGTCCGCCATGACAGCAGCAGCCAACCAGAGCGGTCGGCGTCCCACCACCTCACGGCGTCTGGAGCGGGCCGGCATCCGGGATGTGGCAGCAGCCGCCGGAGTGTCGATCACCACCGTCTCCGACGCGCTGAACGGGAAGGGCCGCCTGCCCGACGAGACCAGAAGCCGGGTGCGCGAAGTCGCCGAGCGCCTCGGTTACCGCCCCTCGGCGGCCGCACGGACCCTGCGCACCGGACGGTCCGGCCTGATCGGGCTGACCGTCACCACCTACGGCGAAGAGCCGTTCACCTTCACCGAGTTCGCCTACTTCGCCGAGATGGCCCGGGCCGCCACCAGCGCCGCCCTGGGCCGCGGCTACGCGCTGGTGGTGCTGCCCGCCTCCTCCCGCCACGACGTCTGGGGCAACATCGCCCTGGACGGCACCGTGGTGATCGACCCGCCCGACCAGGACCCGCTGGTCAGCGAGCTGTACCGGTCCGGCGTCCCGGTGGTCAGCGACGGCAAGCCGGGCAACTGCCCGGTCACCGCCTGGGTCGACAACGACCACGAGGCCGCCGTGCTCGGCATCCTCGACCACCTCTCCGAGGCCGGCGCCCGCCGGATCGGCCTGCTCACCGGCACCAGCACCGACACCTACACCCGGCTCTCCACCGAGGCCTACCTCGGCTGGTGCGCCAAGGTCGGCCAGGAGCCGGTCTACGAGACCTACCCCGCGCACGACCCGGCCGCCGGCGCCGTCGCCGCCGACCGGCTGCTCGCCCGCCCCGACCGGCCGGACGCCGTCTACGGCCTCTTCGACCCCAACGGCACCGACCTGCTCGCCGCAGCCCGCCGCTACGGCCTGCGGGTGCCCGACGACCTGCTGCTGGTCTGCTGCAGCGAGAGCGACGTGTACGCGACCACCGAGCCGCCCATCACCACCCTGTCGCTCAAGCCGCGGCGGATCGGCACCACCGTGGTCAACCTGCTGATCGACGCCATCGAGGGGGTGGACTCCGGCACCGGCGTCGACATCGCCCGGCTCTTCCCGCCCCGCTTCCGCACCGCCGGCACCGGCCCGCCGCCCGGCACCCTGATGCCCACCGAACTCATCGTCCGGGCCTCCTCCCAACGGCGGAGCCCGCGCACCACGGTCAGCCCGCCCCGCCCGCCAGGCGAGGTGTGACCCCGGGCCGCACCCCCGGGTGTGTGGCCCGCCCCCCTGCCGAGTCGGGACAAATCGGACCTGACGGACCGACCGGCTGACGCTCCGGAGGATTGGATACCCACCAGGTGACGACGCCGGGAGAGTGGTCTTCCTATGATGGGCGAATGACACCCGAGGACCGCTTCCCCGGGCCTGAACACCCGGACTCAGGCCCACGCCACCAGCCGGACCTCGACGTGCTGCCGTACGGCACCTATTACGAACCGGAACCCGTCGCCGACTTCTCCGGGGGCGGCTACGAGGCCGAGACCTACAGCGGCTACGGCGGCGCCCGCTACCTCGAACAGCACTGGCCGGCCGCCGGCCCCGAGCACGGCCACACCGTGCACGCCCAGAGCGGCGGAGACGACCCGCCGACCATCGAGCTCGGCCCCCCGCTCACCGAACCCGCCCCGCCCTACCACCCGTACCCGGCCCCCGGCCCCGGCGAGCCGCCCGGCCCGCTCTACGTGGTCGGCGACGTGCACGGCTACCTCGACGAGCTCCGCACCGAGCTGCGCCACCAGGGCCTGATCGACGCCGACGGCCACTGGTCGGCCGGCCGCTCCCGGATCTGGTTCCTCGGGGACTTCACCGACCGCGGCCCGGACGGCATCGGCGTCATCGACCTGGTCATGCAGCTCGCCGCCGAGGCGGCCGCCGCCGGCGGCTACTGCCGTGCCCTGATGGGCAATCACGAACTGCTCTTCCTGGGCGCCGCCCGGTACGGCGACGAGCCGGTCCAGTCCACCGCCGGCACCGCCTCCTTCCTCGCCGCCTGGCGGCTCAACGGCGGCCAGCAGAACGACCTGGACCGCCTGGAGGCGCACCACATCAGCTGGCTCTCCCGGCTCCCGGCGATCGCCCTGGAGGACGGCCACCTGCTGCTGCACTCCGACACCACCGCGTACCTGGAGTACGGCGAGTCCATCGCCGAGGTGAACGACGCCGTCCACGACCTGCTCGCGGACGAGGGCGTCGACGAGTGGTGGGACTGCTTCCGCCGGTTCACCAAGCGCTTCGCCTTCCGCGGCGACGCCGGCCCGATGGCGGTCCGCGAGCTGCTGGACACCTACGGCGGCGCGCGCGTCGTGCACGGGCACAGCCCGATCCCGTACCTCACCGGCGCGGTGCACGCCGACGACGGCATGCCGCCGCACGTCCCGGGCCCGTACGTCTACGCGGAGGAGCTGGCCGTCGCCATGGACGGCGGCGTGACGATGGAGGGCCGGCTGCTGGTCTCCCGCCTCCCGGTCTGACCCGCGGCGCGGGGCCCGGTCCCGGCCTATTCCGGGGCCTGCGCCGGGGCCGCCACCGAGTCCGCCGCCGCCCGGACGAACGCCCGGACCCGCTCCGTGGTGTTCCCCTCCACCCAGACCGGCCCGCGCTCGATCGGCGGGGCGTCGACGATCGGCACGTAGGCGAGGTCCGGTCGCGGGTGGTACCGGAGCGAGAGCTCGCCGACCGGCAGGACCCCGCGGCCCAGCGCGACCAGGGTCAGCATCTCGGAGAAGGTGTTCCCGACCGGGCCCTTCGGCACCGGGCGCCCCGACGGCGTGCGCTCGGGGGTGCGGTCCCGCTTGAAGACCGCCGAGGTCACCTCCGGGTACTGCACCACCGGGTGGTCGCCCAGCACCTCCAGCGACACCGAGGCGGCACCCGCCAGCGGATGTCCGGCCGCCACCGCGAGCACCCGGCGCTCGGTCATCAGCACCGGGCCGTTCGCCATCCCGTCGAACGGGAAGGCGGCGATCAGCACGTCCACCGAGCCGTCCAGCAGGCTGGAGCGGGTGGTCGCCAGCTGGGCCTCCCGGATGTCCACCCGGCAGTCCGGGTGCCGCTCGGCGAACAGCGCGGCCGCCCTGAGCAGCACCGGCGCCGTCCCCTCCCCGAGGAACGCCACCCGCAGCCCGCCGCTGACGCCCCGGTTCGCCTCGGCCGCCCGGTGCACCGCCGCCGCGATGCCCGCCGCCAGCGGCTCCAGGTCGTCCGCCAGCCTCCGGCCCACCGGGGTGATCCGCACCGAGCGGCTGGTGCGCTCGAACAGCGCGCCCCCGACCCGCCGTTCGAGCTGCCGCACCACCTGGCTGACCCGCCCGGTGGTGAGCCGCAACCGCTCGGCGGTCCGGCCGAAGTGCAGCTCCTCGGCGAGCGTCAGGAAGATCTCGATCTCCAGCCGTTCCAGCACCCGGCGCACCCCTCCCGTCGTTTAGCCCGGCTCAATGATCGTTCGCCGATCGCCCCTTGATGCGACCGGCCGCCCGGCGGATCGTGGAAGACGTCACCCGGCAGCCTCCCTCCCGACTGGAGCCACCATGACCGCCCTCCGCGTGAAGGCCTTCGACCACCTCGTGCTCAACGTCCGCGACGTCGAGCGCTCGCTGGAGTTCTACAGCGGACAGCTCGGCCTGGAGCCGGTCCGGGTCGACGAGTGGCGGGCCGGGAAGGCCCCGTTCGTGTCCGTCCGGATCACCCCGGAAACGATCATCGACCTTACCGACCGCCCGCGCGGCGAGTCCAACGTCGACCACATCTGCCTCACCGTGGACCCGCTCGACTGGCAGGAGGTCATCGCCGCCGGCACCTTCACCGTCCTGGAGGGCCCCGTCCAGCGCTACGGCGCCCGCGGCAACGCCACCTCCGTCTACGTCCAGGACCCGGACGGCAACACCGTCGAGCTCCGCTGGTACCCCGAGGACGCCGCCTGACCGCCGGCGCACCCGCACCGGCCCTCCCCGGCCCGCCCCGCAGCACGCCCGAGCGCCGCCCCGATCGACTCGGGACGGCGCTCGGGCACGCGCGGTGCCAGTCGGCCGGCGGGCGGTAGACCCGGTTGCCCTAGCCGCGAACTCGGCGGACGTCTCGGCCATCCCGGCCAGGGCGTCCGCGTCGTAGCCGGAGCCGGAGCCGACCGCGGTGGAGCCGTCGCCGTGCTCGTCGCGGACCTTCTGGGAGATCTTCATCGAGCAGAACCTCGACAAACGATGCATCGACTGGTCTGCCGGATGAAGCCCTGTCGGTCAGGCGGGCACGTTGGTGAGCAGGAAGTCGTCGGCGGTGGCGTCCATCAGGAGTTCGTCGCAGGGACGGCCGCGCCAGTAGCCCGACTGCCGCAGGCGCCCGGCGGGCTGGAACCCGGCCTTCTGGTAGGCGGCGACGCCTGCCACGTTCGGCTCCAGGACCTTGAGCCACACCATTCGCAGGGCCGTGTACTCGAAGGCCCAGCGGAGCGTCAGCTCAGTGGCCTCGGCCGCGAAGCCCTTACCGCGCGCCTCCGGGGCGAGGAGGATGACGTACTCGGCCGTCCTCACGGCGGGGTCGATCGAGAGGGTCGTGATGCCGACCGGCGTGTGGTCGTCGCCGGCGACCACCTCGAACTGGGGGTAGTCGCGGTTGCGGCCCTGACCTTCCCAGCCGCCCGCGCGGACCTCCCAGGACTGGGCGACCTGCGTGCCGAAGCCGAGGATGGTGCCGGGGTCGTTCTCCCATCGGTGATAGTCGGCCAGGTGGTCACGGTTGGTCATCGCCAGGCTGACGCGCTCGCCGGGCAGCAGGATGTGAGGGGTGGGCATCAGTGCCTCGTTCCGGGTCGGTCGGTGCGTTGATCGGTGTGCAGTCGCCAGTCTGCTCGGGTTCCTCCACCGGCAGGCCGTGAACGTCGCAGATCCAGGCGTGCAGGCGTATCGGGTCGGTGGCCACGCCGTGGCGCCAGGCACCACCACGGCCGCCGAGCAGGAGCAGGAGGGAGGCCGCCACGCTCTCCTCCAGGCATGCGACACGGGTCGGGAACGCGCGGGCGGCCCAACGGACCGAGCGAACCGCGAGGCCGGCGTGGCGCGCGGTCGGGAGCGGCAGCCGGCCACCGGCCTCGGCGAGGCGGCGAAGGCGGCCGAAGCTTCTGCCAGGACGGCCTGCCGTGCGCACGGCCAGGGTCGTCGCCACCACGGCCGTCGCCGCCAGCCGCCATGCCCACGGTGGTGGGGCGACCGCTTCCAGGCGGGCGGGGGATTCGCGGGTTCCCCAGGAGACCTGCGAGTCGCGCAGGACGACCGGGGCCGGTGCCGCGCTGTGCTTCAGTGCGGCGAGCCAGCGGGTGAGCGTGTCGCCCGTAAGGAGGACCGTCCGGCCGGTCCGGTAGTCGACGACGACGCCCGCGCGGCCGGTCAGTGCGGTACGCGTGTGCTTCGTCGGCGTGGGAATCGTCACGGCCTCTCCTCCCAGCGAACCGCCTGTCCGGCCGCGGTCGAGGCCCGGAGCCAGAGTTCCGTGCCGAGAACGGGTTCGATCAGGCCCCACGGGATGTCGACGCCGAGCACGGCATGGCCCAGCAGCGGGCGCACGGTCGCCGGGCGGATGAGACCGAGGTCGGCGAGGTGCCCGTCCACCAGGTTCAGGACGAGGGCCTTGTTCGCGCGCAGCCCGTGGTGGTGATCGGCCGCGAACAGTCCTTTGGCGCCCCGCTGAAGGACCCCTTGAGGCAGGAGACCGGTCACGGCGTCGGTCAGCAGCGGCTTGTAGCGGCGTGCGGACCACCGTTGCGTCGCGGGTGTGGCGAGGACGGTCTCCACGATGCGGGCGTCCGTGTAGGGGTTGTGCATCTCGATGCCGTGTGCGGCGGCGAGTTGGTTCTCCGTTGCGGCGGTCCGGCCGACGTAGCGTGCTTCTCCCAGGAGGTAGCGGTCGGCGTGCCCGAGGGTGAGCGTGTCCGCGTGTGGAGCGGTGACGGACCGGGCCAGGTCGAGCGTGCGGCGGGTGAGCCACGGTATCGGCGCCGTCGCACCGCCGAGCTTTCCGGGGTCGTTCCAGGCCGCGGCCACCACTGTCCAGGGGCTCGACCGGTAGAGCCGTGCCCATGCCTGCGCGTCGTCGGCCAGGCGGAGGAACCGACCCGATCGCGCCAGGTCGGCCATGTGCACCGGGGGCGGCATGAACAGAGAGTCCCCGCCGTCCCCGGTCAAGTGCACGTTCACGCCGTCAACCGCCAGCAAGTGCAGCTGTGCGGAGAGTTGGGCGTGGACCATGGCCGACGGCGCCGGTTCGTCCGTCAACGGGACGGAACCGAGGTCCGCGAAGGGCAGGTGCTCCGGGCCCAGGGGCATGAAGCGGTGGCGGATCGTGGGGAACGCACGGGCGACGGCGCGGGCGTGGTCGATGTCGCCGCCCCTCTCCCGCCCCTTTGGGTGGTAGGTGAGGCCGGTGACGGGACCGGACGTTGCGGCGATCGCCGAGAGGGTACTGGAGTCGAGACCACCCGACAGATCGGAGGAAGCCGCTTGTCCGGAGACCCGGATGAGCACACTGTCCTCCAGGTCTTCGCGCAGCCGCTGTACGGCGTCGCCCCAGGCGAGGCGGGGCGCCCGCCAGAACGGAGCGAAGGCGGAAGCGCCATGCGCGTTGGCGGTCCAGCGATGCCCCGGCGGCACCTGTTCCACTCCCTTCCAAGCCGACCGGCCGGGAACCCACGCGGTCGGCTCGGCCAGGTGCGCGGCCAGCCAGGTTTCATCCGGCTCGGCACCGATCAGCGAGGCCAGCGCGAGCGCACTCGACGCCCAGGCCGAAGTCCCGTCCGCCCGGGTGATGTAGACCGGGGCCGCGCCGGCAGGGTCGGCCCACACCGTGAGCTCGCCGCGACCGTCGTCGAGGACCAGGGTGTACGCCCCCGTCCAAGCGGTTGCCGCCATGTCCAGGACGCGCAGACCGGTTGAACGGACGAGGCGATCCAGGTCCGCGTCCGTGGCACCGCATGGGCCGAAGACCGCCAACCGCTTACCGGCGCCCTCCGCCAGGCGTACCCGGGCGTCGACCGACCAGGCCGACGGGCCGCGCCACAACACCCGCGCGCCGACAGGCGTTCGGGACGTGGTGGCCAGGGTGATTGATCCACCGAACAGGCTCATGCGATCACCTCCAAGGATCGAGCCCGAGCAAGGTACGGCGGCACCCCCGGAGGTCAGGGTGCCGCCGCCATGCCGTCAACGTCAGGCGTCGTACGGCGCGCGCTTGCCCTCGACGCTGTTGTTGTTGCTGCCCTTCGTCAGGAACGTCGCGTCGCCCAGGACGACGACCTCCTCCTCCTGCTCGGGGTCGAGCTGGACCAGGTTCTCCATGTCGTTCACCTCCCTCCGGTGGTGCAGGGCGTGACGGTCGGTCCCGTCACGGTGGCGCACCCCTGGCCCCGGTGTCGTCGTCAGGGCCAGGGGAGTCTCGGGGACCCGCCTGTCAGGCCGGCGGCTCGCGATCGGGTGCCGACCGCGCGGGGCGTGCGAGGCCCTGATGGTCGGCAGCCTCCAACTGGTTCAACACCGAAGCACCGAGGAGGAACACGGTGACCGCGTGGCTGAGCACCCAGACCCCCGCCAGCACCGCGCCAACCGGGTCACGATGCTCGCCACGATGAAGACCGTGGGTCCCTGGTCCATTCACGTTCACGCCGCCACCGTCCTCAGCTCGAACCAGACCCACTTGCCGAGCGCGGCGAGGTCCACACCCCAGCGAGGGGCGAGCGTGTCCACCAGGCCGAGGCCGTACCCGGACTCCGCCTCACCCTTCGGCTCCATGCGGCACGGCAGTTCAACGGACGAATCCCGGACCCCCACACGTACCGACGCCTGCCGCCGCTCCACCGCAACGGAGATCCTCGTGCACCTCGTGTGCTTGGCCGCGTTGGCGACCAGCTCGGTCACCAGGAGCTCAGCCACGTCAGCGAGATGATCAAGCGACCAATCGGCCAGGCCGGCGGCCACCAACTTGCGTGCGGCACCGGCCGATTCGGGGATACAGGGCAGTTCCACCCGGCGCCGCCAGTCACCAGGAAGCACCACCGGAATCTCGATGGGCACGTCGATCGGGCAACCGGCGGAGGAGGGATGGACTGTCGAGGCGGAATTGATCACGCTCATCAGCCCAGCCACCCTCTCCATCACCCTCCGGGCATCTCCCGAGGGTGACTCCAGAGTCCCCGAGCGGACAGCTTCGAAATAAGGCCAGCGCGTGTACCCACGATGGGTAAACTCGCGGTCGGTCATCTCGCGTGACACTGAGCGATGATCTTCCTGGCGCTGAGGGGTGGCAGCCATGAGCGAGTCCACAGAGCCGCAGGGGCTTCCGCGCAGACTGCTCGCGGACCCCGACATGGTTCTCGCCTGCGCGGAGCGCGACTTCGCACCGGTCTTCCAACTCGCCGCGTGCAAAGGCGGGTTCCACCCGTCCCGCATCGCCCGCGCATGCGAGCTGACGCCCAGCAGGGTGGGCGAGGTGATGAAGGGCCGCCCGAAGATCACCAACATGGGCGTCATCGAGCGCATCGCGGACGGCTTACGGATTCCCGGGCGGATGCTCGGCCTGGCCGACCGCAGTTGGGAACAGCCCGCCGTCCTACGCCAGGGGCTCTCACCCCAGGTCCAGGTGGCTCACCTCTCCCGGCCGGCTCCCGAAGCCCGAGCAGGAACCGAGCTGGACGACATCCTCGCCATAGCCGCAGGTACAAGGGTCACACCAAACGTCCTGCGTTCCCTGCAAGCGTCCATCGAGGACTATTGGCGACGCGACGACCAGCATGGCGGTGAAGCCCTACGGCCGGCGGTGATCGGCCAGCTCAGGTACGTCACGGGCATCATGCGCGACATCGCGGACCCCAACTACCGTCGAAGCCTCCACGGCATCGCTGCCGAACTCGCGCGCCTCACCGGGTGGACGTACTTCGACGCACGGCAGTTCAACACCGCCCAGAGCTACTTCACCGAAGCACTCCGGTTCGCGCGCGAGATCGGCGACCGCCCGTTCATCGCCAACGTGCTCGCCTGCCTCAGCCTCCAGGCGACCTACCAAGAGAAAGCCCAGGACGCGATCACGCTGGCCCGAGCCGCCCAGGACAACGCCCATCTCGACGGTGGTACGCCGAGGCTGCTGTCGATGCTGTCGATGCGCGAAGCCTTCGGCCACGCGAGCGCGCACGACCAGGAGGCGACCCACCGGGCGATCGCCACAGCGCACAACCAATTCGAGCGGATCGCCACCACCGATGACGACCCCGTGTGGGTCCAGTACTTCGACCACAACAAGCTCACCGTGGACACCGGGATCGCCCTTGGCCAGCTGGGCGATGCGACAGCCGCCGAGCCCCTCATCGCCGAAGCCCTCCGGGCCGAGCCGACGACGAACCTCCGAGGCCGCGCGTTCCACAGCTTCTGGCTCGCCCGCACGCAACTCCAGCGGCAGGAAATCGAACTGGCCTGCACGACCGCGACGAAAGCCCTCGACCTCGCGGCGGCCGTCGAATCCCCCAGGGTGGTCGCCCATCTCCAGGAGTTCCGGCAGCTGCTCAAGCCCTACCGCGGCCACACCCAGGCCGAGGAACTGGTCGACCGGATCACCGGCTCGGCCGGATGATCAGAGGCCGGCCTCGTCGAGCAGCAGATAGAGCACACCCACGAGCGTGCCGCTGCTGACGATCTCGCGGCGGTCGATCATGCCGCGCAGCTCGGACAGGGCGACCCATTCGATCCGGTCGGACTCGTTGCGCTCGGTCGGCGGGCCCACGTACTCGACGGCATCGGCCCGGAACACGAAGTGCTCGGAGTCGGTGATCCCGTTCGCCGGCTGGGCGTAGATCAGCGGCTTGACCTCACCGACCTTCCAGCCGGTCTCCTCCAGCGCTTCGCGGGCCGCAGCATCCGCCGGGGTCTCGTCCGGCTCGATCAGCCCCATCGGGAGTTCCCAGGCCCAGGTGTTGGTGATGAAGCGGTGCCGCCACATCATGAGCACCTGCTTCTCGCTGTTCACGATGGCCGCGACCGCCAGGTGCCGCAGCTTGACCACGTGGTGTTCCCAGCGGTGCCCGTCGGGCTGCTCGACATCAGCCAGCCACAGGTTCACCCAGGGGTTCTCGTAGATCGGACGTTCCCCGTGGATCTTCCACTGCATCGCTGCGGCCCCTCTCGACAGACCTTCAGCATGTCAGACCACGAAGCTCAATGGTCCAGTTCCGGCGAATTCGCGTCAGAGTGACGAAATGTCAAGGCTGGCCCTTCAGTGTTGGGATGTCCGCTCAATGGCGCCGACTCAGCCATCCGCGTCATGACAGACCGGAAGGATGAAATGGCCGAGTACCAGCGCACCCACGATGGGACCTGAGGCTTCCGAAGCATGGGCGGCCCGCGACTCCCCCACAGTCGCGGGTCCGTCCTGCCGAACCCTTGAAGGTCGGATCAGTCGGCGAGCAGGAGGTAGACCCGATTGCCTTGCTCGGCGAGCTCCTCGGACTCGGCCCGCAGCTAGCCAGGGCCTCGACGGCGCACTCGGCGTTCACGCCAGAGGCAGTCCTCCCAGCGGCCTCGGAACACCTCGTGGTCCTCGCCGAGTACCGGCCCGGGGTCGAAGTAGAGCGTCACGGGCCGACCATAGGACGACGCCTTCCGCCGATCACCGGGGGATCCTGGGCCGAGCGCCGTCCCGCGTCGGTCGGGACGGCGCTCGGGTGTGGTGTGTCAGTCCGCGAGGGGCAGGTAGACCTGTTGCCCTGGGCCTTGAACTCCTCGGACATCGCCTTCATGCCCTCAGCGGCACCGGGATCGAGCAGTCGGCGCAACGCGGTGGGTGTGTGCCCCACGTGCTCGCGGACGGTGCGGGTCAGATGCGCCTGGTCGGCGAAGCCGAGCTGTGCTGCCAGGTCGGCGAGGCTGGGTGCGCCCTCGACGATACGGTCCATGGCCCGGGCGACGCGTACGCGATTGCGGTAGCGGGTCAGCGAGACACCCATCTCCCGTGAGAACACCCGGCTCAGTCGGTAGGGCGACACCTCCAGTAGCGCGGCCAAGGCGCAGAGCCCCCCGGCCTCCGAAGCCTCTTCGGTGATCGCCTCGCGCGCCGCGGCGACCAACGCTCGATCAGCCGGCCCCGGACGCACGGTCGACTCGCCGGCCGCCGCCGCGACAAGGCGCAGCAGTTCCTCCGTCAGCGCGTAGTCGATGTCGCCGAGGCCTGCCGCGGCGACAAGACGACGGTGGGCGAGATCGACACGCGCGTCCACGTACAGCGTCGCCGAAGCGAGAGGGCGTCCGAGGAGGGCGGGCTCGAAGCTGACCGAGGTACAGACGTCGCCGCCGGACGGGTGCGCGAAGCGCTCCTCCTCACCAGGCGCGCCCAGGTAGGCCACGGTCGGGTCCAGATCGGCGTCGGTGCCGTCGGCCCGTCGCCGGAACCTGCCACGGCGAACCAGCACCAGACGGTGGTCGTCACGGGTCTCCGGTTCCGACCACCGGACGTGGTCGGACCGGCAGCCCACCACCGACACGGTGAACGCGGGCCGACTGGCGAGGGTCGAGGCGGACAGCATGCCGCGGACGGTACGCGCCGGGTACGACAGGACGGCCCGCAAGGATCTTCAAGACCTGCACAGCCACCGCCCCGGATGCTGGGTGCCGCCCGATGAACCGAAGGGAGCCACCCATGGCCGTCCGCGCGGAGCGCTCCGCGGTCACCGACGACCGCACCGGTCCCGAAGACCACCCGTCCCGCCCCACCGCCCCCACCGCGTCCTGAACCGGAGTCGATCGCCCATGGCCTCCATCCACAAGGAATTCGTCGTCGACGCCCGCCCCGAAGCGGTGTGGGCGGTGCTCAGCGACTACGGCGCGGTGCACGAGCGTCTGGCGCCCGGATTCGTCGTCGACACCCGGCTGAGCTCGGACACCCGCACCGTGTTCTTCTCCGACGGCACCGTCGTCCTCGAACGGCTCGTCGACCTCGATCACGAGGCGAGGCGGGTCGCCTACACCGTCGTCGGCGGCAGCCTCCACCCGTCCCACCACCACGCCTCCATGCAGGCCCTGCCGGAAGGCGGGGGCCGGACTCGGTTCGTGTGGCAGATCGACGTCCTCCCCGACGCCCTGGCCGCACCGATCGCCGAGTTCGTCGAGCACGGTTCGACGGTCATCCGCCGCGCGCTGGAGGCCGCGCCGCCGGCCCGGCCAGGAACGGGGAGCACCCCGCCCCCGGCAGGCTGACGCGGCAGCAGAGCGCCGCCCCGGGACGACCGGTGCGGCGCTCAGGCGTTCCGGATCAGTCGGCCAGGGGCAGGTAGACCTTGTTGCCCTGGGCCTTGAACTCCTCGGACATGGCCTTCATGCCCTCGACGGCCTCCGCGTCGTACTCCGGCGAGGCCGCGCCGTTGCCGAACTTCTCGTTGATGGATTTGCTGATCTTCATCGAGCAGAACTTCGGGCCGCACATCGAGCAGAAGTGGGCGGTCTTGGCGGGCTCGGCGGGGAGGGTCTCGTCGTGGAAGTCGCGGGCCGTCTCCGGGTCGAGGGCCAGGTTGAACTGGTCCTCCCAGCGGAACTCGAAGCGGGCGTCGGAGAGGGCGTCGTCCCAGGCCTGGGCGCCGGGGTGGCCCTTGGCGAGGTCGGCGGCGTGGGCGGCGATCTTGTAGGTGATGACGCCGGTCTTCACGTCGTCCCGGTTGGGCAGGCCCAGGTGCTCCTTGGGGGTGACGTAGCAGAGCATCGCGGTGCCCCACCAGGCGATCATCGCGGCGCCGATGCCCGAGGTGATGTGGTCGTAGCCGGGCGCGACGTCGGTGGTGAGCGGGCCCAGGGTGTAGAAGGGGGCCTCGTCGCAGATCTCCTTCTGGAGATCCATGTTCTCCTTGATCTTGTGCATCGGGACGTGGCCCGGCCCCTCGATCATCACCTGGACGTCCTTGGCCCGGGCGATCCGGCCCAGTTCGCCCAGGGTCTGCAGCTCGGCGAACTGCGCCTCGTCGTTGGCGTCCGCGATCGAGCCGGGGCGCAGGCCGTCACCGAGGGAGAAGGTGACGTCGTAGCGCGCCAGGATGTCGCAGAGCTCCTCGAAGTTGGTGTAGAGGAAGTTCTCCTGATGGTGCGCCAGACACCAGGCGGCCATGATCGAGCCGCCGCGCGAGACGATGCCGGTCTTGCGGCGGGCGGTCAGCGGCACGTAGCGCAGCAGCACGCCGGCGTGCACGGTCATGTAGTCGACGCCCTGCTCGCACTGCTCGATGATCGTGTCGCGGTAGACGTCCCAGCTGAGCTCCTCGGCCCGCCCGTCGACCTTCTCCAGCGCCTGGTAGAGCGGAACGGTGCCGATCGGCACGGGGGAGTTGCGCAGGATCCACTCGCGGGTGGTGTGGATGTTGCGGCCGGTGGAGAGGTCCATGACGGTGTCGGCGCCCCAGCGGGTCGCCCAGGTCATCTTCTCCACCTCCTCCTCGATCGAGGAGGTGACGGCCGAGTTGCCGATGTTGGCGTTGATCTTCACCAGGAAGTTGGTGCCGATGATCGCCGGCTCGACCTCGGGGTGGTTCACGTTGACCGGGATGACGGCGCGGCCGCGGGCGACCTCCTCGCGGACGAACTCGGGCGCCAGGCCCTCGCGCAGGGCCACGAACTCCATCTCGGGCGTGACGATCCCGCGCTTGGCGTAGCCGAGCTGGGTGACCGCGGCGCCGTCGCGGCCGCGCAGCGGGCGGCGCGGGCGGCCGGGGAAGACCGCGTCGAGGTTGCGCAGGTCGCCGCCGCGCGGCGAGGTGTGCCGGATGCCGTCGTCCTCGGGCCGCGCCTCGCGGCCGTCGTACTCCTCGACGTCCCCGCGCCGGCGGATCCAGGCGTCGCGCAGGGCCGGCAGGCCGCGCCGCACGTCGGGCTGGTGGTCCGGGTCGGTGTACGGCCCGGAGGTGTCGTAGAGCGGGACGGTCCTCCCGTTGGTGAGCACGACCTCGCGGTACGGCACGCGCAGGTCGGGGCTGGACCCCTCGCGGTGGGCCTTGCGCCAGGCCGGGGTGGGGTAGCCGGTGCCCGCGCTGGTGACGGCGGCTCCCGCGCCGGACCGGTCCTGGGCCTGGGCCTGGGCCTGGGCAGACTGCGGCTGTGCATCGAAGGTGGTCATCGGACCTCAAACTCCCTACGCCGGCATTACCCGGTCAGGTTCCTGCGGTCGACGCAGCCGCCGGTCCGTCCGTCGACGTCCCGTTCAGCGCCCTCTCAGCCCGGTGCTCCGAGCTCCCGCGTCCGCAGGCGGTGTTGCCCGCGCATGACGTCCAACACCGTAGCGAGCCGATCGCCGGAGGTCCAGAGCGGGTCGGGGAGGGGGAACATCGAGGTCCGGACGGTGAACGGGGGGCGCGAGGCCGCCACTGCGGGCAGACTGGCCCCGTAGCGGACGAGACGAGGAGGCCGGCGTGGTCGGGAGCACGGGGCGGGTCACCGGGGCGGTTGGCGCGGGGCTGGTCGGCGAGGTGATGGTGCACGTGCCGGAGCGTCAGGGAACCGAGGCGTTCCTCGCCTACCTGGCGGTACCCGGAGATCGGCTGACGGTCGGGACGCCGGTGGTGGTGATCGAGTACCAGCCGCCGAGGACGGTCTACGTGGCGCCGATCGGCCCGTGACGCTCCGATGACAGTCCGGTGACGACCTTGTGACGGTCGGTCATGTCACTTCCCTTTCCCCCGGATCGGCCTCGGCGGACAATCCCAATCGGCGCATCTCCTGCGCCCGAAGGGGGAGTTGAACCATGGCACTTGTCATCGCCCTGACCGCCGCCGGGGCCCTGATCCTGGGGATCACGCTCTTCAAACTCATGTGGCGGGTGGCCGAGCCGAACGAGGCACTGATCATCTCCGGCTCCCGGCACCGCACCGAGGGGGTCGGGGACGGTCTGGGCTTCCGGATCGTCACCGGGCGCGGCACCCTCGTCACCCCCGGCCTGCAGGGGGTCCGGCGGCTCTCGCTGGACCTCAACGAGGCCGAGCTGAACGTCGAGTGCGTCACCACGCAGGGCATCCCGGTCCGGGTGAAGGGCGTGGTGATCTTCAAGGTCGGCGACGACGAGGTCTCGATCGCCAACGCCGCCCGCCGCTTCCTGGACCAGCAGAAACTGATCAGCCAGCGCGTTCACAACGTCTTCGCCGGCCATCTGCGCTCGATCGTCGGCGGGCTCACCGTCGAGGACATGATCCGCGACCGCGAGCGGCTCACCGGCGAGACCAGGGCCGCCTCCGGGCTGGAGATGGAGAAGCTCGGGCTGATCATCGACACCCTGCAGATCCAGGAGATCATCGACCCGACCGGCTACATCAAGAACCTCGCCATCCCGCACGCCGCCGCCGTCCAGCGGGACGCCCGGATCGCCCAGGCCGAGGCGGACCGGCTGGCCACCGAGGCCGAGCAGGAGGCCGCCGCCCGCAAGGCCGAGGCCACCCGCAACAGCGAGATCCAGCAGTCCTCGTACCAGGCCGAGATGGACACCGCGACCGCCCGCGCCCGGCAGGCCGGCCCGCTCGCGGACGCCGCCTCCCGGCAGGAGGTGGTGGTCCAGGAGACCCGGGTCGCCGAGCTGGAGGCGCGGCGCAAGGAGCAGCAGCTCCAGATCGACGTGCGCAAGCCCGCCGACGCCCGCGCGTACGACACCCGCACCACCGCCGAGGCGGCCCGCGACGCGCGGATCTCCGCCGCGCAGGCACAGGCCCAGGAGACCGAGCTGGCGGCGGCCGCCGAGGCCGGCCGGGTGCGGGTCGCGGCCGAGGCGGACGCCGAGGCCACCCGGCTGCGCGGGCTGGCTCACGCCGAGGCGACCGCGGCGACCGGGCAGGCGGAGGCGTCGGCGGCGGAGGCGCGCGGCCTGGCCGACGCGGCGGCGGCGCGGGCCATCGGGCTGGCCCGGGCCGAGGGCATCAAGGCGCGGGCCAACGCCCTGGCCGAGAACCAGGACGCCGTAGTGGCGCAGGAGTTGGCGGAGCAGTGGCCGCAGATCGTGCGGGCCGCCTCCGAGTCCTTCGGCAACGTCGAGCACATGGTGCTGCTCAACGGGGCCGACGGGATGGGCGAGCTGTTCGCCAAGGCGCTCGCGATGGGCGGCACCGGGCTCGGGCTGGCCCGGCAGCTGCTGTCCACCGTCGGCCCGGACGGCGCCGCCCCGGGATCGTCCGCGGCGCCGTCGGCCCAGGCCGTCCCGGTGCCGCTGGACGCCGCGCCGGCGGACCGGGAGCCGGTGGACGCGGTGCCCGCGGGCTTCGCCGAGCAGGCCTCCGACCAGGACTGACGCGTTTGGGTAGGCCGGTGGCGGCCGCCTGAGTACGGGTACTCAGGCGGCCCCCCCCCCGCCCCCCGGCCCGGTGGGTGGGTTATAAAAAAAAAACCCCGGCCGCCCAACGGGGGGGGGTTATAAAGGGGGGGGCCC